>DATJMG010000152.1:0-2494 GCA_035508835.1 Puia sp. | reverse complement strand
TCCTTATCACATGATCTTCATTGACGACGGGTCGACGGATAACAGTCTCCGGCTCCTCAGCCAGGTGGATGATCCTTCGATCAGGGTCATCACCCAGGTCAATGCGGGTCACGGCCCCGCCATTCTTCGCGGCTATCGGCTTGCGCTGGAAGCCGAATGGGTGTTCCAGATCGATTCCGACCACCAGCTGGATCCGGCGGCCTTTCAGCACCTTTGGAGTAACCGCGATCAGTATGACCTCTTGCTGGCCGAACGGGTGAACAAGGATGCCAGCTCCGGCCGCCGCCTGATCAGTGGTATCTCCCGGGGGATCGTTCATGCGCTGTACGGGTCTGCCGTGAAGGACGTCAATAGTCCGTACCGGCTGATGCGGGCCGCGTGCCTTGGCCAGGCGCTGCAAAAGATCCCTGCCGGCAGCTTCGCTCCCAATGTGCTGATCACGGCATGGTTTGTGTTGAAAAAAAGCAGGATATTTACAACAAAGACAAGACCCCGCGGCGGCGCAGGGCGCCGCCGCAGCAGGCTGAGCGGCTATATCCTGCGGGGAGCAGTCCGATCTGCATTCCAGACCCTGATGTTCCGGCTACGATGATGAACCGAACCTACAGCACCCTTTTCTTGCTCCTGGCAGCAGGCATCTTGTTGAGCCTGCTGTATTGTCCTCCCGTCGATATCCCGCTCGATGACAAAGAAGTGTTTCGCTATGGGGGCCGGGTCATTCTTGGCGGCGGCATACCCTACCGCGATTTTTTCGATCACAAACCGCCCCTGATCTATTTCCTGAATTTTTTCGGGCTTCTGTTCGGCAATTGGGGTCTTTGGCTCATAGACACGCTGTTGGTCCTGTTGGCCACTGTCATCTTCTTTCAAACCTGCGAGAAGCAAAAGCTGCCTTTCCCCTGGTTGTTGCCGCTGCTATTCAACCTTATGCTGCGGGATTTCCTGATCTCTGACGGGATCGGCATGACCCGGGAGTATACGGCTCTCCTGCAGCTGATCTTCTTTTGTGTCATTATCGGCCGGTCCCGGTCCCGCTACCGGGATACCGTAACCGGGCTGCTGGCGGGCCTCATCTTTTTTATGCAGCAGGACCAGGTGCTGTTCCTTGCGCCCTTCCTTTTCTGGTCCTGGATGTCGACCGGCCCGCGTTCCATCCTGGTTCGGACACTCCGGTTTATCGGCGGCTTCGGGATGGTCCTGGGGCCCCTCCTCCTGTATTTCGGGTTTACGCATACGCTGGGTTATTTCTGGGCGGATGCGTTTCAATTCAATTTCTCCGTGTATACGGCCGGCAGGAAGTCGTTGGGCGATCATTTCAGGACCATCAAGGCTGCGCTGGATGCGGGGAACTACGAGCTGCCGTTCATGATCGCGGCGACCCTCGGCGTCTGTGCCTTATTGCTTCGCAGCCGGAAAAAAGGTCTGACGATCGC
The DNA here is from genome assembly GCA_035508835.1 of Puia sp. Classification (GTDB taxonomy): domain Bacteria; phylum Bacteroidota; class Bacteroidia; order Chitinophagales; family Chitinophagaceae; genus Puia. The sequence goes on along the minus strand of DATJMG010000152.1, from coordinate 1,061 downwards.
CGCCCTGGCCGGCCTGCTATTCGCCCTCAGTTCCGAGCTCCTCGGGTCAAGGCCCGCGGAAGGCGACTTCACGTATTATTTTGTGGCGTTGGCTGCCGCCGTCCCCATCCTGATCTTCACGGTCTTCGCCTATTCGGAGGATCCGGTCATCAACAGCCCCAAAGCGCAGGCGATCTATGGCTTCCTGGTTTGCTGCAGTCTGACCTATACCGCCTTGCAGCATGCCACCCACCTCACCCCCCGAAGTGAGCAACCTTTTATGCGATCGCCTGCGCTGGTCTACCTGCGCCGGCATCAGCCGGCCGATTATCAGCTCTATGTCTTTGGTAATACCCTGGATGTCGCCGCGTACAACGAATTCGGCATTTTAGCACCGTCACGCTGGATCTATCAGCATTTCTGGAAATGGTATGACCGTTGGGATCAGGACGGCGCGATCCTGCATTCGATCGGCGATGATCTCCTTCGGCATCATACTCGTTTTATCTGGATGGATAGTGTCGAAGTGGCAAAGTTCCGGAATCCGGCAAATTATAATTGGTGGATGAATTTTCTGCAAGCGCACTATCAAGCGGTGCCGGGGACCGACGACCCGCAATCCTCCTTATGGGAGTGGAAAGGGGATTGAGGATCACCTCTCCGCCAGCCGGTCACAGCTCCGCCAGCCGGAAGGTATTGCCTTTCCGGATGCCTTTTTCGGTCTTTTCCAGCAGACAACATTCATGGATGGGATCATGCTCGAAGAAAAGCACATAATTGCCCGCCACGGCCTCATCCAAAAAGGCCTTCTTTTCCGTCAGCGTAGTCAGGGGGAACATATCGTACGCCATGACCCAGGCCATCGGGATATGGTCTACAGAGGGCAGGAGATCGGCCACGAACACGATCGTCCTGTCTTTATACAAAAGCTGGGGCAGCATCATGGCGTCGGTATGACCGTATACCCACCGGAGCGATAGTCCCGGAAGGATGGCGTCTGCTCCGCCCAGACCTTCGCTGCGCCCGGTCACATCGACAAACCGCAGCTGTCCGCTTGCCTCGATCGGCAGGATGTTCTCTTT
>DATJMG010000151.1:0-11726 GCA_035508835.1 Puia sp. | reverse complement strand
GGTCGAGGCGCAGATGGACCGGATCCTGGCGCGGCAGGTGATTGGCGGTCCTAAAATTCCCTTCCGGGAGGTACTGCAACCGCTGGCCGATATCCATTTTAATAATGACTATCGGGACACGCATCACAAGGCGAATATGCCTACCCTGTATGCGCTGACCGGGATCGCTCTGTTTATTTTGATCCTGGCAGTGGTGAATTTTGTCAATTTGTCTACGGCCCAGTCGTTACAGCGCGCCAAGGAGATTGGCGTGCGAAAGGTGATGGGGAGCGGCCGACGCGGATTGGTCGTGCAGTTCCTGGTGGAAACGGGGGTATTGACGGTGCTGGCGGTGATGTTCGCCGCGTTGCTGGTCTTGCCGGTGATGCGGGCCTTCCGGGATTACATTCCGGATGGCGTTCGGTTCCATCCGCTTGCGCCGCTCAATATACTATTCCTGGCGGGGATCACGGCGAGTGTCACGTTGCTCGCCGGGTTCTATCCGGCGCGGGTGCTGTCAGGTTATCATCCCGTGCAGACGTTGAAGGGATCGGGATCGATGAAGGGTGGTGAAAAATGGTGGTTGCGGCGGAGCCTGATCGTCTTTCAGTTCACGATCTCGCTGGTCTTTATCATCGTTACGCTGGTGATCGGCAACCAGATCCGGTTCATGCTGAATACCGATTACGGGTTCAGGACCGATGCTATCGTAACTGTCCTGGGGGAATGGAATGATACGACGCAAAAGATCAAAGTCCTGGAACAGCAGTTCAGCCGGCTGCCGGGAATTGCGCAGGTGGTGCGGGAAAATGACCCCCCCGCCGGATGGGGCCGCTCAAACTGGGGGATGACTTATAAGGGAAAAAAGGTCGTACAGTTCTCGCCGACCGTAGAATTTGCCGATGAGCGGTATATTCCGTTCTACGGCATGCGCCTGGTGGCAGGGCGGAATATCCGGCACAGCGACAGTCTCACGGAATTTGTCATCAATGAGACAGGAGCCAGACAGCTTGGATTTGCTCAACCGGCGTCGGCAATCGGACAAATGCTATACATTCAGAACAAGCCGTATCCTATCGTGGGGGTATTGGCTGATTTCCATGAAGCTTCTTTCAAGGAAGCAATTCAGCCGGCGGTGATCGGAAATTCGCCTCGCAATGAGTGGATGCTCGGCATCAAGCTGGCCAGTGCAGGGAAGGGTATAGAGAATGTCAGAACGACATTGGATGCTATGGCGAAGAGCTATAAGGAGGTTTTTCCCGGCCAAACCATGCATCCGCATTTCATGGACGATGAGATCCTGGAGATGTATGATGAAGAACAAAAGACGGCTTCGCTCGTACGGGTGGCGATGGGGCTGGCGATCTTTATTTCCTGTATGGGATTGTTCGGGTTGTCGCTGTTCACCGCAGAACGCCGCGCAGGCGAGATCGGCATCCGCAAGGTGCTGGGGGCAACGACGGGGGATATTGCGTTGATGCTGAACCGGCAGTTTATCCGGCTGGTGCTGTTGGCGCTGGTGATCGCTTCGCCGCTCGCATGGATCCTGGCGCACCGGTGGCTGCAGGATTTCGCTTACAGGGTTCCGGTGGACGGGTGGGTATTCGTGTTGGCGGGATTGGGGGCGATCGGGCTGGCGCTGGTGACGGTCAGCTATCAGTCGATCCGGGCCGCGATGGCGAGTCCGGTCAAAAGTTTAAAGGCGGAGTAGATGGGGTGAGGCCGGCGATCAGGGGAGTTTGATCTTCAGCTGATCCTTAAAGGCTTTTTCGAATTTCTCGACCTTCGGCCGGATAACGAGATAGCAATAGGGTTGGGAGCTGTGATTGTTGTAATAGTTCTGATGGTAGTCCTCGGCAGGATAGAAGACCGTGAAGGGGGTGATCTCGGTGACGATCGGTTTGTCGTAGGCCTTATTTTTCTCGAGTTCCGCCTTATAATGTTCGGCTTTTTGCCGTTGTTCCTCCGTGTGATAAAAGATCGCGCTCCGGTATTGGGTGCCCACGTCGTTGCCCTGGCGGTTCAGCGTGGTAGGGTCATGGGATTCCCAGAAAACGTGCAGCAGTTCGTCGTAGGTAACCAGCGAAGGGTCATAAACGATGTGAAGGCATTCGGCGTGGCCGGTTTCTCCCGAGCAGACCTCTTCGTAGGTGGGATTGGGAACGGTACCCCCCGAATAGCCGGATGTCACTTTCAGCACCCCCTTGAATTCCTGAAAAATCGCTTCGGTGCACCAAAAGCAGCCATTGCCAAAGGTGGCGATCTCTGTTCTCCCCGTCGCGGACACTGTAAAATTGCTCATCTTTCTGTGGTTTACCTGTATGCCGCTCAAATAACGTTGAAAATCCGAAAATAAGGTATAAAGGTGGGAAAATAATGGTAAAGCTACTTTATAATTTTTGTAAAGTAACCTAATAAGTTTACCTTTGCGTTATGGAAAGCATATCATTGGTTACAGACCGCGATATTGAGGTAGCGGCGGCGCTTCGCACCGTTATTCATCGGGTAGTCAAGTTATTACGCCGGAAGGTCCACACGGAAAGCGAGTTTTCGCTGACGGAACGTTCGGTGATGGGTTCCTTATATCACCAGGGAGAATTGCCGCCATCGACGCTTGCGCAGCTCGAGAAAGTGACCACGCAGTCTATGTCTCAGATCATCAATCATTTATATGAATTGGGAATGATCCGTAAAACTCCATCCGGGGAAGACAAGCGCATGGTGCTGCTGTCCCTGACACCGGCGGGCCGGGCCTATGCGGAGGACATTCGGCAGCGGAAACAGGAGTGGCTCGCCAATGCCTTGCAGCAAAAGGTGACTGCAGAAGAAAAGGATGTCCTCATGGAAGCGATGAAAATCTTGATCAGGATCATTGAAGAATAGGGGCAGGATGCCCGAATTGAATTATGAATTTACCTTCTTTCACGGCTTTTCGGAGCCGAAACTACCGGCTCTATTTCTGCGGCCAGTCCGTGTCCCTGATCGGGACGTGGATGCAACGGACGGCGGTTAGCTGGGTAGTGTATACGTTAACGCGGTCGCCCTTTATGCTGGGGCTTTCGCTGTTCTGTACGCAATTCCCTTCCTTTATCTTCTCCACGCTGGGCGGCGTGGTATCGGACCGGTATAACCGATATAAGGTGCTGTTGTTCACGCAGGCGGCTTCCCTGGTGCAGTCGCTTTTACTGGCGGGGCTGGTGCTGTTCACCCACTATGCCGTATGGGAGATCCTGGCGGTGAGCATCGTACTGGGGACGATCAATGCCTTCGATGTACCTGCAAGGCAGGCATTGGTCTTTGAGATGGTGGACGATAAGAAAGACCTGCCGAATGCGCTGGCGTTGAATTCGATCATGGTCAATATTGCGCGGCTGACGGGGCCCGCGATCTCGGGGATCGTGTTGCAGAAGTTCGGCGCCGGGATCTGTTTCGTACTGAACGGCATCAGCTTCCTGGCGGTGATCTCGTCGCTGCTGCTGATGCGGCTGGCGCCTTATGTCCGGTCGGAGCGGCGGCTTGACGCCGTTGGCGAACTTCGCGAAGGCTGGCGATACCTGGTCCGGACGCCGACGATTGCGCAGGTGATCCTGTTGCTGGCGGTGATGAGCCTGTTTGTTATCCCTTTCTCTACGTTATTGCCGATCTATGCCAAGGTGATCTTCCATGGGGACGCGGCAACTTTTGGGCTCGAAAATAGTTTTATCGGCCTCGGGGCGATTTGCGGGGCCTTGTATCTCACTTCGGCGAACGCCGGGACGGAACGGGCCCGCAAGAAGATCCTGCTGATGGCGACGGCCGTTTTCGGGATCGGATTGATCCTGTTTTCGCATACCACCTGGTTCCCCCTGGCGATGGGCTTTGCAGTGATCTCGGGATTCGGGATGATGGCGCAGACGACGATGACCAATACGATCATCCAGACTTCGGTTGCCCCGGAAATGCGCGGGCGCGTCATCAGCTATTTTGCGATGGCTTATTTCGGCATGATGCCCCTGGGCAGCCTCCTGATCGGCGGGGTATCGCAATACGCGGGGGCACAAAACACCGTTCTGGGCTCTGGTATTGTCGCCCTGATCGTGCTATCGGTTTTCTGGCGGTTCCTGACACAATCTTCCACTATCACAACCAATAAAACATGGAAACAAACAGTCAAAGTCTAGCTACGGCATTGCTCGTCATGGACATCCAGGGAGGCACTGTCGGCATGGTATCGGACAGCCAATCCCTTCTGCAGACCCTCGGCAAGGCGATTGCGGCTGCACGGGCGGCACAGATCCCCGTGATCTATGTGGTCGTCGGGTTCCGTAAAGGTATTCCCGAGATCACCGCGGCGACTACGAACAAGTCATTCGGTGCGATAAAGAGTGCCGGCTTCCCCGGGATCGAGGAGCCGATCCAGGTCGATCCTGCTATTGCGCCGCAGCCCGGAGACATGGTGGTCACCAAACGCCGGGTCAGCGCCTTTGCCGGCAGTGACCTGGAGGTGATCCTGCGCGGTCATAAGATCGAACACCTGGTGCTTGCCGGTATCGCGACGAGCGGCGTCGTCCTCTCGACGGTGCGGGAAGCTGCGGATAAAGACTACCGGTTGTCCGTACTGTCTGACGGCTGCGCCGACCGGGACCCGGAGGTACACAGCGTGCTGCTGAACAAGGTATTTCCGCGTCAGGCAGACGTGCTGACGACCGCTGAATGGGCGTCCGGTCTGGGCAAATAGGGATCGCGCCGAAGGCAAATAGCGGCGGCGCTCTCGGGCGATCTTTGTACATTTGCCGACCGGTATGAAGATCTTTCCTGAATCAGCCTTAGTTCAACTGGAGTTCGATAAGATTGAAGCGCTGCTGGCGGAGCAGTGCAATACGGAGTATGCCCGCGCCAGGGCCCTGGACCTTCGTATCCATACCCGCCGGGAATATATCGAACTCGAACTGCAACAGACCCATGAGTTCAAGCTGCTGCTGCAGAACGGGCAGTATTTTCCCAACGACTATACACTCAACCTATCAAAGGAGCTGAAGCTGCTGGGTATTCCGGGCGCAGTACTTTCGGGTGAACAATTCCTGCAGATCCGGCGGCTGGCTGAAAGCATGGCCAGTATCTTCCGCTGGTTTGACGCCGAGCGGCGGACGGCTTATCCGGCGCTGGTCCGGGTGATCGAGCCTACGCATTACGAAAAGGCGATCATCACCGCGATCGACGAAGTGCTGGATGAATCGGGGACGGTCCGGGACAATGCGTCCGAGGAGCTGGGAAAGATCCGGCTGTCCCTGTTCCGGCGACGAAATGAGCTGAGACGGCTTTTTGATCGCGTCCTGTCCCGGCTGGCAAAGGCCGGATATGTGGCCGATATCGAGGAATCTTTCCTGAACGGCCGCCGGGTTGTTGCCATCTTTGCCGAGCACAAGCGGCAGGTGAAAGGTATCCTCCATGGCGAGAGCGATACCCGGCGAACATCTTTCGTCGAGCCGGAAGAAACGATCGAGCTCAATAATGAAGTCTTTTCCCTCGAGCATGCGGAGAGTAAGGAAGTGCAGCGCATCCTGCGGGAGCTGACAGCGAGATTGGCCGAACATGCGCCGCTGCTCCAGGTCTGGCACGATATCATCGGTGAATACGATTTCATCCGGGCCAAGGCAAGGCTCGCGCTGGATATGAACGGTAATTTCCCGCTGCTGCTGGACAGATCGCATGTCCTTCTCCGGCAGGCTTATCATCCCTTGCTCTACCTCTACAACCGGAAGAATCAGAAGCCGACGGTGCCGACGGATATCTCGCTGGACGAGAAGAACCGGCTGCTGGTGATCTCCGGCCCCAACGCGGGCGGCAAAACGGTTACGATGAAGACCGTGGGCCTTTTGCAGCTGATGATCCAGAGCGGGCTGCTGATCCCCGTCCATCCGGACTCCGAAATGGGCATCTTCAAGCAGCTGATGATCCATATCGGGGACACGCAAAGTCTCGAGTTCGAGCTGAGCACCTATAGCTCGCACCTGAAGAACATGAAATATTTCATGGAGAATGCCAACGGCCGGACATTGTTTTTCATCGACGAGCTGGGCAGCGGCAGCGACCCCAACCTGGGCGGCGCTTTTGCGGAGGTCATCCTGGAGGAGCTGGTGCGGAAGCATGCCTTCGGGATCGTTACGACGCACTATCTCAACCTCAAGGTCATGGCCGGCAAGACGCCGGGGATCATCAATGGAGCGATGGCTTTTGACGAGACTAACCTGCAGCCGCTATACAAACTGATCATCGGCAAGCCCGGCAGTTCCTATACGTTCTCGATCGCTGAACGGATCGGCCTGGAGCCGCGGCTGATCGAACGGGCCCGGACGCTGGTAGATGAGGATCATTTCCGGCTGGACAAACTCTTGAATGCGACGGAACAGGACTTGAGGCAGCTGGAGCTGCGCGAGAAGGAATTGAATAAGTTAATGAAGGAGAACGAGAAGCTGAAGAAGGAGATGGAAGGGCTGATCCATCGCGAGCGGCACGAGCAGCAAGTCGAATTACTCAAGCATCAGAACAGGATCTCCGAAGAGCGCATCGCCTATCTCAGGGAGATGGAACGGAAGCTGCGGCAGATCGTACTGGACTGGCGGAAGGCGGAGGATAAGAATGAGGTGATCAAACAAATGCAGGCGCTGTTGTTCAAGCAGAAGGAAAAGCAGGTCAACGAGCGGGTCCGGAAGAAATTCGATGCGAAATATACCGAAGTGGGCGGGAGCGCTCAGGTCGGTAATAAGGTGATGATGAAAAAGAATCACCAGGTCGGCACGGTACGGGAGATCCGGGGGAAGAAGGCAATCGTGCAGGTGGGGCTGGTGCCCATCACCGTGGAGCTGGCCGATCTGACGGTCGTACAGGACCGGGCGCAGGAAGAGCGTGCGGAATAAGTCTAAAAAATTCCTTAACTTCCTCTCTATGAAACATCCCTATTTCCCGGCGGCGCTGGCTGCCATAACTCTTCTGGCAGGCTGCCGGTCAAATGAGGCAAAACAAGCGGCAATCAGCTATCCTCCTGCGGCGACGGTCGATTCCGCCGATGTTTATTTCGGGACGCGCGTACCTGATCCTTACCGATGGCTGGAAAACGATTCATCCCCTGCAACAGAAGCCTGGATCAGCGCGGAGAGGAAGACGACGAATGATTATCTGGCAAAGATCCCTTTCCGGGGCCAGATCAAGAAAGAATTGACTTCCCTGCTCAACTATGCCCGGATGACTGCGCCGGAGAAGCACGGCGGATATTATTATTTTTACAAGAACTCCGGGCTCCAGAATCAGGACGTTCTTTACCGGAATAAAAATCTTGCCGATTCCACGGGCACTCAAATGTTCCTGGATCCCAATTCCTTTTCGCATGGGGGAGCGGTCACGATGCAGGGTACGAGTTTTTCCCCGGATGGTTCCCTGATGGCTTACCTGCTCTCGAACGGCGGATCGGACTGGAGGGATGTGGTAGTAAAAAGTACTGCATCGGGAAACATCGTCGGGGATACGATCCGGAATGTAAAGTTCAGCGGCGTGTCGTGGAGGGGAAACGAAGGATTCTATTACAGCACTTACGATGTTCCGAAGGGTGAAAACAGGCTTGTCTATAAGACGATCCACCACACGGTCTATTATCACAAGATGGGCGAACCGCAGTCAAGCGATCAATTTATCTTCGGCGGTGAACGGCAGCCTCATCGGTACATTGATGCGGGCGTCACCGAAGACCAGCATTACCTGGTGATCGATGCGGCGGAGACCACCTATGGGAACGAGCTGTATATAAAGGATCTTACCAGGTCAAACGCGCCCATTAAGCCAATTACTTCCGGCTACAATTTTGTTGAGAACGTATTCGACAGCAAGGATGGATCGCTATATATCTATACGAACAGGAATGCGCCTAATTTTCGACTGGTGAAGGTCAGCGCCGAAAACCCCGGCCCGGATAATTGGAAGGATGTGATACCGGAGACCGGGAACGTGCTGCAACTTTCCAAGGCGGGCGGGTATCTGTTTGCTACGTATATGGTAGACGTCAAGAACAAGGTCTTTCAATATGATTACGACGGTAACAGGATCAGGGAGATCGGCCTGCCCACGGCAGGTACGGCGGGAGGATTCGACGCTTTGAGGGGCGAACGCGAATTGTACTATGTCTTTACTTCTTTCACTTATCCGTCTACGATATATCATCTCGATCTTCAGACCGGGCAGTCGGCGTTGTTTTGGCGGCCTGCCGTCAATTTCAATCCGGATGAATATGTGACGCAGCAGGTCTTCTATGCCAGCAAGGACAGTACGAAGGTGCCGATGTATATTGTCTACAAGAAAGGAATGGCGATGGATGGCCGCAATCCTACACTTCTTTACGGGTACGGCGGGTTTGACATCAGCCTGACGCCGTACTTCAGCTCGCTTCGGATGGAGTGGCTGGAGCATGGCGGGATCTATGCTCAACCCAACTTGCGCGGAGGCGGCGAGTATGGAGAGAAATGGCATATGGCGGGTACGCTGATGCACAAGCAAAATGTGTTCGATGACTTCATAGCTGCCGCGGAATATCTCGAAGCGCATAACTATACTTCCAGTTCCTATCTGGCTGTCGAAGGCGGATCGAACGGCGGCTTGCTTATAGGGGCCACGATGACGCAGCGACCGGATTTAATGCGGGTCGCGCTGCCCGAAGTAGGGGTGTTGGACATGCTGAGGTATAATCGTTTCACTGCCGGGGCCGGTTGGGCGTCCGACTATGGAACGGCCGAGGATTCCCCTGCCATGTTCAGGTACCTGTTGGGTTATTCGCCGTTGCAGAACCTGAAAAAAGGAACGCATTATCCCGCGACGCTGGTTTGGACGGCAGATCATGACGACCGGGTAGTTCCGGGCCATTCGTTCAAGTTCGCCGCAACCCTGCAAAAGGACAATGCGGGTGACAATCCTGTGCTGATCGAGATCCAGCATAATGCGGGGCATGGAACGGGTATGGATACGGAGAAATTACTGGACGAGTATGCGGATAAGTATGCGTTCATCTGGTATAATATGGGGATCAATCCGCTGTCCCCCTGATCGTAATAGTCCCTTTGCCATACTGGTAGCTGTTCTGGTCCTCGATCGTCAGGTTATTCCCATCGATATGGCAGATCATCGTCTCGGAATGCGGGCTCTCGATATAGCGCAAAAGCAGCTTTAACGTGTGGTCATCGATAAATTGATAAGAGCCGGCGGTGGGAAATGCTGGAAAGCCGACATCATGATGGACGGCTCCGGTCAGCAGGTTCGGTCCGGGCCGTGTCGTTTGGCCTGCGGCCCACCGGCCGTCGCCGAAAGTGAGGTGATATACCGCAGTGTCTCCTTTCACCGTGAGGTGGCAGAGGTTGCCGACGATGTTGAACGAGACTGACTGCATTTTTTTGGGGTTGGATTCGAGCGTGAAGGTCTTGCCGTTGAAGAGATCGGAGGAAGGAGGCGCCGAGAGCGGCAGCGGCGGGAGGGCCAGTTTCGCCAGCTGCTCCTTCAGCGCGGCGTCTGCGTCAGGATCGGCCGGCAGTGTTCCCGGATGCATGGCGGGCAACAGATATCGCCAGACGAGGTTGATCTCTTCCTGCATGTCGGGAGTTTCGGCCTGGATGGCGATGACAGCATCCTCATCGGGCAGCATGATGATAAATTGTCCAAATGCCCCGTCGGCGCGGACGCCATTGTGTCGGCAGCGCCACATCTGATAACAGTAGCCCTGTAACCAGTCGCTCGAGTCTTTTTTGGCTTGCGGCGCATCGGGGTCCTGCATGATCTTCACGGTAGTGGCTTCCTTCACCCAGGATCGCGGGAGGAGCTGTTTGCCCTTCCACCTACCGCCCTGCAAATAGAGTTGCCCGAATTTTGCCATGTCTTCGGTCTTTAGCCGAAGTCCCCAGCCCCCGGTATTCACGCCCTGTGGACTGGTTTCCCAGTCTTCGCCGGTAATGCCCAGGGGTTCGAAAAGTCGTGGCCGCAGATAGTCCAGCACGGTCTGGCCGGTTACTTTTTGCACGACGGCGGCCAGCATGTACGTCCCGGCGGAGTTGTAGAGAAATTTGGTACCGGGCTCATGGAGGATCGGGATGCGTAAAAATCTCCTGGCCCAGTTCGTATCGACGACGACCAAAGGGGTGGGATCGGGTTCCTGGCCGTCCGACATCATCAGGGCGTCCCTGACCGTCAGTTCGGCAAGGAAGGGAGGAACGGGGCTTGGCAGATCGTTGGGAAAGAAGCTGACGATCTTATCGGCGAGATGCAGGCGGCCTTCTGTCAGCGCGAACCCAACGGCGGCTGCGGTGAAGCTTTTACTGGTGGAATAAAGCGTCTGTTTCAGTGCGGGTGCATAAGGATCCCACCAGCCTTCTGCAACGACCTTTCCATGGCGGAGGAAAACGAAGCTATGGAATTCCGTTCGGCTATGGGTAGTCGCGTCGATGAATTGGCTGATGCCCGCGGCGGAGACGCCTTCTTTTTCGGGAAGGCTGCGGGGGAGGCGGTCCTGAATGTCCTGGGCGGCGGCGGAGTATCCGGCAACCAGCAACAGCAGGAGGATTCGAAATGGTGAAGGAATCATAACGGAGGATTGATCGTGGCCCTGAAGTTAGAACAATTTTATTATGTAAGTTTGGTGCAAATCCTCCACATGCGTTCGTTTCTTTCCGTCGTTCTTGTACTTTGCACGGTTGGCCTGTCCGCCCAGGTCACCGATACTGCTCAAAAAGTCATCCCCGGCCGGGTCAACAGCCCGCAGCAGGAAAAAAAGCCCTACGTCATTTTCATTTCATCCGACGGGTTCCGGTATGACCTGGCCGATAAATATCATGCCACGCATCTTCAGGCGCTCCGGGCTGAGGGAGTGGCCGCAGCTTCCATGACGCCTTCTTTTCCTTCGGTCACTTTCCCCAATCATTATAGCCTGGCTACGGGGCTGTACCCGGCACATCACGGGCTGGTGGACAATACGATGTATGACCCCAAAAAAGGAAAGCGGTATCGCATCAGCGACCGGGCGGCGGTATCCGATAGTTCCTGGTATGGCGGGACGCCGCTGTGGGTACTGGCAGAACAGCAGCAGATGCTTTCGGCCAGCTTTTATTGGGTAGGTTCGGAAGCGGCCGTTGACGGAGTGCGGCCGACCTACTACTATCTTTATAACGATCTTATCCCATTGGATCGCCGGTTGCAGGTTGTGAAAGAATGGCTCGAGCTGCCTGAGGACCGGAGACCGCACCTCATCCTCTTCTATATACCCCAGCCGGACCATAACGAACATCTTTTTGGGCCCGAGTCACAACAGACCGCGGCTGCCGTGCATCTGGTCGACGACTGTATCGGCAGGATGGTACAGATGGTGGATTCGCTGCAGCTGCCGGTCAACTTCGTCTTTGTCAGCGACCATGGGATGGAAGAGGTCGATACGCTTCATGGCATCTATCCGCCGGCAGCGCTGGATACCGCTGGATTCAAGGTCACTTTTGGGGAAACGATGATCCATCTCTACGCGAAAGACAAGAGCGACATCGGGGCGGAATATGAGGCGTTAAAGAAGGAAGCCGGCGCGGCGACAATGTCCGGCTATGAAGTATATCTCGCATCCGGGGTTCCGGCGCGCTGGCATTATTCCACCCGGGATGACCGATACGGCCGGATCGGAGACATTTTGCTGGTGGCGCGGGCGCCGAGGATCTTTGCGGTGCGCGGCCGGCGGATCAATCCGGGCGCCCACGGCT
>DATJMG010000150.1:0-8051 GCA_035508835.1 Puia sp. | reverse complement strand
AAGGTATGTCTTACATTCATCTTTTCGTGCTTTTTTATCCGTTTCGCTCACGCTCAGATCAGAACTTACGACACAACATTTGACGGCTGGAATGCGATCGTAACCGAGGACCTTAGTCTTAAGGGCATGGATTCGGCTGCGGGGATCATTTTTTTTCCGGGGATCGACCAGCAGGATAAAAACATCAATGACCTGAAGGTCAACGGGCCGCATTATCTTATTGAAAACGGGATGTGGGATGGGAGTGTAACGCTGGGAAATGGTGTGCATCATCCGTTTATTATATCGCTGCAGCCATCTGCTCCCGGTTATCCGGCCACGGTTGTAAAGCCCAAGATCGATGAGATCCTGGCGCGTTACCGGATCAGGCGGAACAGCCTGTTTTTTACGGGGCTGAGTATGGGCGCCTGGCAGGCCAACGAGTTTATCACCTATGAGGCCACGCCCGGGGATCATACGTATGGCAGAATGGTTCGGGCGATGGTGAACCTGGAAGGGGTGGAGCCATCGGATTATACGGGGATATATTCTTCGCTCGAGTATCCCGGTAAGATGGGGGATTGGGCCAGGGCTTGCGGTGGAAGGGAATTGTGGGTGGAGGGATCGCAGGACTGGCGGGATATGCTGGCCGGGGCGCAGAACATGAATAGTGCGGTTGCCGGTTCGGCTACGTATTTCCAGGTGACGTATGGCGGTGGTGCGCATTGTTGCTGGAATACGGAGTATGAGCCAGGTGTAACCTGGACGAAGGCGTCCAATAAGAATATTGCCCAATTGGTCGGAACGTCGGTCCCGATGAATGTGTGGCAGTGGTTGTTGAGGCAAGGGGATACGTCAATGCCGGGCGGGGCGCCGGCTCCGCCGCCACCGCCTGCGGCGCCGAATGTCAGTGCCGGCGCTGATCCCACCATCACGTTGCCGGTGACGACTACGACGTTGAGCGGCACGGCCTCCGGTGCGAATGGCGCCCGGATCACGGCTGTGCTATGGAAGCAGACGCAGGGCCCGGCTGCGGCCAAGATTGTGTCGCCGTCGAATTTATCTACGCCGGTCAACGGGTTGGCGACGGCGGGCACGTATGTGTTCCAGCTGACGGTTACGGATCAGAACGGGAAGCAGGCGGCGTCCACGGCAGATGTGGTCGTGCAGCCTGCACCTGCGGTAAATAATAGCAATACGGGCAAGACGCCGCCTACGGTCAGCGCGGGGGCCAATCAAACGGTCACGCTGCCGACGAGCACGGCGACGTTGAAGGGTAGTGCAGTTGGGCATAACGGGGCGGTGGTGAACAGTTACTACTGGATGTTTGTCAGCGGGCCGGCGTATGTCAAGTTCAGCAATGAGTGGGCGTTGTCTACGACGGTGAGCGAACTGGTAGCGGGAACGTATGTGTTCGAGCTCTCGGCCAGTGATAATAAAGGCGAGACGTCGACGTCGACGGTCACGGTTACGGTCGAAAAGGGTACGGCGGGAAGTCCGGCAGTGTCGAAGCCTTCATCTCCGGCGCCGCCTGGAAATGAGACAAGCAATTCGAAGACACCGCCGACGGTGAATGCGGGGAAAGGGCAGAAGATCACGTTGCCGGCGAGCTCGACGACATTGGCCGGAACAGCTACGGGCGCGAACGGGGCGAAGATCGTGACGATCAGCTGGGCGCAGGTGGGTGGACCGGAGAAAGCGAAGATTGCAACGCCTGCGGATCTGAAAACGGAAGTTACGGGCATGACGGAACCGGGTGATTATATTTTCCAGTTGATCGCGATCGATAACGACGGCAAGTCTGCGAACGGGTCGATGACGGTGACTGTTGAGCCGGCTGCTGAGAAGGTGGCTCCGACGGTGAGTGCGGGGCCCAATCTGACGGTCACCTTACCTGCAAGCACGGCGACGTTAAAGGGCAGCGCTTCCGGGCATAATGGAGCGGTGGTCAACAGCTACTACTGGATGTTCATATCCGGGCCGGCTTGGGTGAAGTTCAGTGATGAGTGGGCAGCAACCACTACGGTAAGTAGCCTCGAAGCGGGGACATATGTGTTCGAGCTGTCGGCCAGCGATAACAGAGGCGAGACGTCGACGTCGGCGATGACGTTGGTGGTAAAGCCGAGAACGAGCGGTGCGTCCGGCGGGGCGACGGCGGAGACGAGTGACGTTGCGGCGGTGACCGATCCGGCGGTGTTGGATTCTATCGATCGGTTTGGCGGACTGGTAATCTATCCGAACCCTGTAAACGACCTGCTGAATCTGCAGCTGGCGAATACGCTTACGGGTAAGTTGCTTGTCAGGGTCTTCGATGCGAACGGAAAGCTTGTGCAGATGTCGATGTTGGAGAAAGAGGGAACAAGCGTTGAAAGCGCAGTCGATGTCAGCAAGCTCGCCAGAGGGGTGTATATCCTGCAACTGGTGACGCAGAGCGGAGGAACGGTGTCCCGAAGCTTCGTGAAATTATAAGGGAGAAAGAATGGCTGAAGACGGCCACGGGAGTGGATCTCCGGCGGTATCGGCATAATAATTGCAGTAGATCAGAGCTATTCAAAGTGTAGAATTTTTTCCATCAGATCTTGATTGTCCTTGCCATTTTCGCATATACAAGTATGTGAGAGAAGTGTCGTTGTTTCTGCCGATAGGCAGAAACCAGTAAATATCCAATTACCTGTTAAAAGCAAGTTTATGTCAAAATTGTACCCAACTTGTGTTGGAAAGCTATTGCTATCCCTCATCTTACCTGCAGTCTTCACTTTATCTTCCCAGGCTCAACAGATGGTTACTTATGACACCACGTTCGATGGCTGGAATGCGATCGTCACGGAGGATGTGGCTTTGCAGGGTACGGATTCGGCTGCGGGGATCATTTTCTTTCCGGGGATCGGCCAGATGGATTCCAATATTAACGATCTGCTGGTAAACGGGCCGCATTATCTGATCACCAATGGTCTTTGGGATGGGAGTGTTCAGTTAGGGAATGGAGTGCATCATCCATTTATTATTTCACTTCAGCCGCCGGCCTCGGGTTACCCGGGGTCGGAGGTATTGCCGAAGGTCCAGGCCATCCTTTCGCGGTACAGGATCAAACGGAACAGTCTTTATATGACGGGACTGAGTCAGGGCGGGTGGCAGGTGAATGAATTTGTCGGATATGAGGCCACGCCGGGAGACAATACCTGTGGCATGCTGGTAAAGGCCATTGTCAATCTCGAGGGGGTAGAGCCATCGGACAGTACGTGGATCTATCCGTCGGAATCGTATCCGCGCAAGATGGGTCACTGGGCGGCGACGTGCGGGGGAAGGGAGTTATGGGTGGAAGGAAGCCAGGATTGGAGGGACATGCTTGCGGGGGCGCAGAACATGATGGATTCGGCGGCGGGGTCTGCGTCGTACTTCCAGGTTACATATGGCGGGGGGGCCCATTGCTGCTGGAATACGGAATATGACACCGCCACGAAGTGGACAATGCCTTTGAACAGCAATATTTCACAAGTCGTCGGGCAGCCCCAGGCCATGAATGTCTGGCAGTGGTTGTTGCGGCAAGGCGACACAACGTTGCCTGCGAGCGAAGGCGGCACGGCTCCCGTGGTCAGTGCCGGCAGTGAACAGACGGTTACGCTCCCCACGAATTCGACGACCCTTACGGGCACGGCGCAAGCGGGATCGGAGACGACGGTAAGCGGCTATTCGTGGTCTGAGGTCAGCGGGCCAAATACAGCCGCTATCGGAGGT
The DNA here is from genome assembly GCA_035508835.1 of Puia sp. Lineage (GTDB taxonomy): Bacteria > Bacteroidota > Bacteroidia > Chitinophagales > Chitinophagaceae > Puia. Next base: position 4,337 of record DATJMG010000150.1, on the reverse strand, counting down.
GTCGTAAACAGCGTAGTGTCGGAGGTGACGGGACTGCTGAGTGAAGCGGCCGGCGTGACGGATACGGTAACGACAACCGTTTCGGGCCTGATAGCGGGTACGTATGTATTCGAGTTAACTGTCAATGAAGCCAACGGCATGTCCTCCAGTTCAACGGTGACGGTGGTGGTCAATTCCGCTGCTGCCCCGCCGACGGTAAGCGCGGGCAAGGGTCAATCGATCGAGTTGCCGTCGAGTTCGACGACGTTGACGGGTTCGGCAACGGGGAATGGCGGCGCCACTATCGCGACGGTGATTTGGAAGCAGGACTCCGGCCCGGCTACGGTGACCATCGCATCGGCTGACGATCTCAGCACGGCGGTGAGCGGAATGACGGTGGCGGGGAGTTACATTTTTACGCTATATGTAACGGATAATCTTGGCAGGACGGCCAATGGGTCGATGACGGTGACGGTGAATCCAGCCGGTGCGCCGCCGACGGTGAGCGCGGGCAAGGGTCAGTTAATTACATTGCCGGCGAGTTCCACGACGCTTACGGGCACGGCGACGGGGAATGACGGGGCCACGATCACATCGGTCAGCTGGCAGCAGGATTCGGGTCCGATGACGGCGGCCATCGCATCGGCCGATAATCTAAGTACGGCGGTAAGCGGGATGTCAGCGGCCGGAAGTTATATTTTTACGCTATATGCGACGGATAATAATGGCAAGACGTCGAATGGTTCTATGACGGTGACGGTCAATTCCGCGGGGACTGCTGCCGCGACAGGGCCGGCCGCTGTCACCGGTCAGGCGCTTGTTATGGGTGATTCGACCGGGAACGGGCAAACGGCCGGGGCGCAATTGTATCCCAACCCGGCGCATGATCAGTTGAACCTGCGGTTGAACGATGGCGTTTCGGGGAAGGTGGTAGTCTCGGTTTTTAATTTGGCGGGGTATTGTGTCCGCAGAGTGGAGTTGGTTGAGGATGCGTGGGGGCTCCAGGCTTCGATCGATGTCAGCGGGTTAGCGGAGGGTTTGTATATGGTCCAGGTCGTCAATGGCGTCACCGCGAGGGCGGCGAAATTCATAAAACTATAAAGTCATCGAATGCGGGGGGATATTGCATATTTCGACAGAGTGGACTATATTCGCCGGAATGTTCAATAAACCCCTTCTTTTATGGAATGGATCTCAATTCTGAAATGCCCCATCACCGGTCATGATCTGCGGGAGTTGCAGCCGGAGGAAATCGCGTCTTTAAACGAGAAGATCGTTCGGGCGCAGGTACTGCAAACCGATGGGAAGCCGTTCACGGGGCAATTGGAAAAGGGGTTGGTCGCGGTCGATCAATCCTACGTCTATCCGATCCTGAAAGACATTTTGTTGTTGTTGAAGGACCTGGCGCTTGTCGGTCCGAATGGGAAGGTGCTGGAGGATCTGATGAGCGAGGATAAAAAGCTGGTCAAGAATTTCTATGATCAGCGCGGCTGGCATGCCAACGAGGCCGGGGATTATGAAGATGCGGTCATCTTTGAGGATTTGCGGCCGGTAAGCAAGGACTATCTCAGGAAATGCCATGACCGGGTATCGCGATTCCTTAATCCGTCAGGGGACTATATGCTGGATGCGGCATCCGGGGCGCTGCAGTTTTCGGATTACCTTCAGTATTCGGCGCAGTACAAGTACCGCGTTTGCGTGGACCTGTCGTTTCAGGCGTTAAGCGAAGTGAAGCGGAAGTTAGGCAGCAAGGCTATTTGTGTCCTTTGCGATATGACAAACATGCCGTTCCGGGACGGCGTCATGGGCGGGTTCGTTTCGCTGAATACGATCTATCATATCCCCAAGGATGAGCAGGCGACGGCGATCAGGGAACTATACCGGCTCCTGAAGTCCGGTGGGAAGGGAGTGGTCGTATACGACTGGTATAAGCATTCCCCGTGGATGAATTTCTGGTTACTTCCCTTCCGGGGGGTGGTATTTATCCGCAACCGGGTGGCGAGGGTGTTTCGCAGGTTGTCGGGATCGAAGAGTGACGGGAAGATGTTGTATTTCTATGCGCACGATTACGAATATATGAAGCAGAACCTGCCGCCGTTCCAGCTAAAAGTCTGGAGGTCGGTAAGTGTGCCATGGATGAAGGTCTATATCCACCCCTGGTTGGGTGGGCGCAGAATCCTGGAAAGTCTTTACAGGAAAGAGGAAAAGGAGCCGGAGGTCTGCGGGGTCAAGGGTGAATATCCGATGTTCGTTTTTGAGAAAGGGTAGGAGCGGTATTTTCTATCGCGGCCAAAAGTTCCGTGACGGAATTTTCCCAGGTGTGGGTATGTGCCAATGCGATCCGCTTTTTCATAGCGATGATGTTGTCTTCGGCCATGGCCTTATCGATCAGGTCCGGGTAATCCGCCGGTTTTTCCGCCGTCATGACGGCATCGCCGAAAAGTTCCATAGCCCGGGTATGGGTAGCGACGATCGGCTTGCCCATGGCCAGGTATTCATCGATCTTCAGCGGATAATTGCCGACGGTAACTTCATTCAGGAGTTGGGGGTTAATGCAGACGTCGAAGCGGGATGAATAGCGCGGCAATTCTTCCAGCGGTTTCCGCCCCAGGAAGTGGATATTGGGATAGTTGTGCAAATCGCTTTTAATGAAGTCTTCGTCTTCCGGACCTACCATGACAATATTATAGTTCGGGCGCGATACGGCGATCTCCCGGATAACGGCCTGGTCCAGGCGCATGGAAGTAATAGCGCCGATGTAACCGATGATCGGATGGGAGACAGCTAGCAGGTCATCGGGCATGGGATAGTCAATGGATGCGTCAAAAACGCCGATATCGCATCCCTGGCCGATATAATGGCTATTGGGGTTATAGCGGCGCAGGTAATCCGTCAGGTAGAGGGAGTTAGCGACGGCCAGGTCTGCTTTGGCGATGTGAAGCGGCTCCAGCCTGGCGCCATGTTTTTTCCAATAGGGCATGGCCACGAGGTTATCCCGGCTGTAATAGATATACAGCAGGGGCTCAAGCAGTTCTTTCAGGTAGAAGGAGCGGAAAATGTCGTTGTCATTAAAGAGGATGTAGTCCGAGAAGCCCAACAATTTCGTCGCAGTCCTGATATCGGAGGCAAAGCGGCGGTTATTGATCCGGTTGACGATGGAGAACAGCGGGGTGAAGGGAAGCCAACGAGCCGATGTTATAATTTTGGTGGGATAATAATTCCAGATATTGGGTTCTTTTTCGATCAGGTTCGGCTGTTTTCCATTGATGATATCGAGATATTTGCGGATTTCGGGATGATCTCTTTGCTGCAGGGCGGTCCGGTTATCGAGGGGCGGGTTCATGTAGAGTATCCGGTATTGTTTGCTCAGCACGCGAGCGATGTCTTTGCTGTTGCTTCCGACATGATAGAACCAGGGGGACAGACCGACGAAGACAATGTCTTTTACGTTTTCCATGATATTCCGGTTGGCTAGCGAAATGGTTTATAGAAAGATGCGGTGCCCAGCTTCAGCATGGGGCGGTCGCCTCCGGTATCTCCATAGGTATAGATCTCGTTGTAATCTTCGAGGGTATAGGCTTCCCGGATGCGCCGGACCTTTTCTTCGCCATGGCAGTTCAATTGGAAGATCTTCCCGGTGAGGCGATGGGGTTTGGCGGGGTCTTTATCCGGTGCTGTCTCCAGGCGGGTGGCCAGCAGGGCGGCGTCGATGGCGGCAGACCAGCTGCGGATCCAGTTCTCCGGCGAGGCGGAAACGATCACGACGGCGGCGCCGGCTGCCCGGAGCTGTTCGATCTCGTGCAATGCTTTTGGCCGGATGAGGGAGGGCAATACCTCGCGGGTGAAGGAATCGCAGTGTTGCTGAAAGAGGTCGAGCGGGGTACGGCGGAAAAAGAAGCGAAGGACTTTTTCTTTAGCTGCCTGGTTGGAGATCAGCTTCAGCTTGTAGGCGATCAGCCAGGGGCTGGTCAGGAGGAAGCCGAGATAGAAGCGGGGTGTGCCTTTGCTGTGCCTGATAAATTCCAGCAAGGTGTCTTTGGTGGTGATGGTACCGTCGAAGTCGAAGAAGGCGATCTTTCCGTTCACAGCTTCAATTTTTTGAACATGGGTTCGGGGATGCTTTTGATGAGCAGCATGATCCAGCGCCAGAACCATTTGACGTAGATGACGTTCTTTTTCCCCATGGTGGCTTTATAGACAGCGGTGGCCACGATCTCGGGGGTGGCGACCAGGATGGCGGGACCCGGCAGGGGCATGTTCTCCGTCATTTTGGTATGGACGAAACCCGGCTGGACGGTAAGGACGGGAACGCCTTTTTGGAAGAGCCGGTTACGGAGGCCGGAAAGATAGGCGGTGAA
>DATJMG010000149.1:0-8636 GCA_035508835.1 Puia sp. | reverse complement strand
CCAGCAGATTACTGTGATGTTCCGCCAGGTAGTCGATCAGCAGATCGGCGGCGTGCCCGTTGGACGGCAGTTCCTCCAATGGACTGATCACCCCCGTAATCCGCCGGAAGTTGCTGGAATAGTCCAGTATTTCGATCACCTCCGCCGCCCGGTTTCCCAGGAAGCGGATCACAGTAAGCTTTGATTTGACCTGGGCCGCCAGCCACCGGAGGAACGGCGGGATGCCGATCTCCACCTTTGGCACAAAGTCGTTTGCCATGACGATACTGGTCGGCGCAGTATACTCCGTACCTTCCGGGACGACCAATAAGGGTACGGTACTCTTGTTGGCCAGACTCGTGACCGCGTTTCCAAACAATCGCCGAAATTCCTTTCCGTGCTCTTTCATCCCGGTGATGATCAGATCCGCAGGCCATTCCTTCGCTACTTCAAGGACGGCTTTGGCCGTTGCCCCTTTCCTTGAATATACATCGATGTGGGCGCTTCCCGGCAGCGCGAAAAGCTCGGCTTCTTCCGTCAACTGCTGCATGACGACGTCCTGCATATCGTCCACCGTCAGGATGACCGGGTCATCAGTGACCGGGATCGGCAGCGTCTCATAGGCGCTCACCAGGCTCACCTTCGCGTTCAGTTGCGCGGCCAGCTTTATTCCGTATATCGTGGCGCAACGCGCGGCAGGTGAAAAATCGGTTGCAATAAGTATGTGCTTCATATAAAGATGTTTGATAACTCTTCCGCCATTTTTCCTGCTCTGCTTTGTGCAGCCTCCCCGATCTCCAGGACGATCCGCCCTTCAATCTCCCCCTTCCGCATCTCGTCGTAGATCGAATTGATATCCTCCAGCTTCCCGGCCCGGACCGTGGCCTTCACCTTTCCTTCGATCGCAAATGCCACAGCTTCCTGCATGTCTTTCCGGGTGCCGACGATCGAGCCCCGGATGGTATACCGGTTGAGGACTGTATCGAAGATCGGGAGATCGAACGATCCCGGCGGCAGGCCGTTCAGCGATAGCGTGCCTTTGCGCCGCAGCGCAGACAGGCCCTGTTTGAACGCGATCGGGCTGACAGCCGTGACCAGCACCCCGTGCATTCCCCCAACCGCTTTCTTCAGGTAGCTGCCCGGGTCCTGCTCTTTCGCGTTGACGGTCAGCTCGGCGCCCAACTTTCTCGCCAGCGCCAGCTTGTCGTCCGATATATCGATCGCCGCTACATGCAGACCCATCGCTTTTGCATATTGCACAGCCAGGTGACCCAGGCCGCCGATGCCGGAAATAGCCACCCATTCGCCCGGTTTCGCTTCGGTCTCTTTAAGCCCCTTATATACGGTCAGCCCGGCGCAGGTGATCGGCGCGATCTCGAGGAAATTGACGTTCTGTGGCAAGTGCGCGACATACCGGGCATCGGCCACGACATATTCGGCGTAACCGCCGTCTACGCTGTAACCACCGTTCTGTTGCTGCTCGCAAAGCGTTTCCCAACCCGTGATGCAGTAATCACAGCAGCCGCAGGCGCTATATAGCCAGGGTACCCCGACTACATCCCCTTCTTTCACCTCCGTAACGCCTCTTCCTAACGCCGCCACGTAACCGATAGCTTCATGCCCGGGGATTAACGGCAGTTTTGGCTTGACCGGCCAATCCCCCTGAACAGCATGGAGGTCGGTATGACAGACCCCGCAGGTGATGACCTTGACCAGGATCTGGTGTTCGCCCGGCTCTTTGACCGGCATTTCCTCTATGGTTAACGGCTGGCCGAAAGTACGAGCCACCGCCGCTTTCATCTTCTTTGGTAACATATGGAAGTTATTTGTTGTGGATGTAGACTGTTGACCGGACAAATCTATCGTGGGGCCTATTCCCGCCGGCTGATCTTGTTCATATCGAGACCTGATATTGGTCAGCCAGCTTTGCTCCGGCCGGTGAGCATATCCCCTGGACGAGTGGGAGACGGATATCCGTGGCTGGTTCGACCTCCGGCGCCGCAGAAACTACCGCAAAAGTGACCACTCTCATTCCCCGCAGTGAGCAATGTTGTTGTTTTGGGCTTCCCGCCCATCCTACCTTTATATAGTCATTCATTACTTACTCACCAAAATATAAAGGAGATTTATTATGACAAACAAATCACTGATCCGAAAATCAGAATCGCTGCCGACCATCTTCAACGATTTTTTCCGCCCCTGGGAATCGTTGTTCGATCTGAATGGCGGCTCCTTGCTCAACACGCTCAACCCCGTCAGCATTCCTTCGGTCAACATTGTTGAGAACAAGGACAACTACGAGGTCAGCCTGGCCGCACCCGGAATGAAAAAAGATGACTTCAAGATCGACATTGACGCAAACACACTGACGATCAGCGCAGAAAAAGAAGAAAAGAAAGAAGAAAAGGAAGAACGCTACACCCGGAAAGAATTTAACTATACTTCCTTCTCACGGAGTTTCTCCTTGCCGGATTGGGTGAATAAAGACAAGGTCGATGCTTCCTATGAAAATGGGTTGTTGAAACTTGTTCTGCCGAAAACCGAGGAAGCCAAACGGATCGCTTCCCGACACATTACTGTGAAATAGTGGTTCACAGGTGTGAAATAGTGGTTCACAGGCTGGTTAAGGCAGGTGTGACCAACCCCCTCCGCGCAAGCGGCGGGGGTTTTTGTTGCGCCCGGGTACGGCCCCATCGGGTGTCATCCCGATTGGGTCATCAGTTGACCAAATTCTTCAGCTTTTCCCCATTCAGAATATAAATCTTCCCGCTGCGGATATCGATAAGCTTCTCCGATTTGAAATCGCTCAGTGTTCGCGTCAGCGACTCCGTTGCGCAACCGACGATATTGGCCAGGTTCTCCCGTGAGATTGCTACGGCGCCTTCCGCCTGTTCATCCGGGTGGCCAAGGCTCTCCAGCCGGATTAACCCGTTGGCGACCCGTTTGCGTAGCGAGTTGTACGCCAGGTTCAACAACCCTGCGTCCTTTACAGTCGCCTCTTTCGATATCAGGCGGATGAAGCGGCGGGCGATCGCCGGCTTGCTCTCCATCCACCAAAGGAACTCCTGCCGGGGGATCTGAACTAAACGGACATCCTCCAGCGCCTGTGCGTTATCCGAAAAATTCCGGCCATCCAAAACCGCCGGATACCCAAAAAAATCCCCGGCCTGATACAGGCCCATGATCAGTTCTTTTCCATCTGCATCGCTCCGGTAGATCTTGACCTTCCCTGACAGGATGTAGTAGATGCAGGCCGGACGCTGTCCTTCCAGGTACAGCACCTGTTTCTTTCTATACGTCTGGTTTGTGCGTTGAGCTAGCTCGGCAAGAAAAGAATCGTCGTCGCTTTCTATGGGCTCTTCCGCCGAAGCCTCCACCGGAACTCCTTTTTCCCTCTTTTCCTTCTTCCGGAGACAGCTTTCGACTGCCCTGAGCATCTCCACTCCTTCGATCGGTTTCATTAAATAGTCGTCGGCGCCCATGGCCATCGCGCGGCGCCAGTCATCTTTTTCCGTTCGCCCCGTGATAAAGATGAACGGGATACCCGCCGTCGCCGGATCGTGCTGCAACGAATGCAATATGGCATAGCCGTCGGCCGTTGGCAGGATAATATCGCACAGGATCAGATCCGGGTGCCCGCGAATGGCTTTTTCCACGCCCTCCTTTGCGTTTCCGGCCAGATCAACGTCGTAGTGCGATAACCGCAGGATCTCTGCCATATTGTCCCGGAATTCGGGATCGTCGTCAATGAACAGGATTTTTTTCATGTGTTTCTATCTGGTGTTTTAATCGATTCACATCTTCCGGCCGGCATAGGCCCGTACCCGCATGGAGCGTAGCGGCGGCACCGCAAATAACTCCGAAAGCCACCGACTGCTCGAGCGGCATCCCGCTGTCGAGACTGAGGAGTATCCCGGCAACCATACTGTCACCGGCGCCCACCGTGCTGGCTACCGCAACCCCGGGAGCCGGAAACCGGCGGCATCCATTCCGGGTAGCCAGCAAAGCCCCCTCCGGCCCCAGCGATACGATCACCGCCTCGCAGCGGCTGCCGGCGAGCAACTGTTGCGCCCGGTCTTCTATATCGGTGCCGTCCCGGCGTCCGGAGGTAAGCGTCAATAATTCGTGCAGACTGGGCTTGACCAGGTACACCCCGCTTCGGAGCGCGGCCTTCAGGGCTTCGCCGGCCGTGTCGACTACGAGCCGCATCCGCTTTCGTTCGGCAAGCGATCCCAGCCGCGAATAGATGTCCGTTGTCATCCCCGGCGCCATGCTGCCGCTAACCACCAGCCACCGGACATCGTCCCCCTTTTCCAGCAGGATCATCAGGTCTTCCAGCGCCGCTGCCGGCATCGGGGGTCCCGGCTGATTGAATCGATATTGTAATCCGGTCTTTTCGTCCCGGATTATGATATTTTCCCTGGTCTCCCCCGCTACCTCCAGCATAACCATCGGCACGCCCTCTTCCGCCAACAACTGACCTAACCGGTCACCCGTAACCCCGCCTGCCATGAATACCGCGGTAGCCTTTCCACCGAGCTTCCGGATCGCACGCGCGACATTGATACCCCCGCCTCCGGGCTGGCGTTGTATCTGCATGCAGGTCAGCTTGACATCGGGCACCAGGGCAGGAACGGACATATTTACATCGATACAGGGGTGAAAGGTCACCGTGATGATCGGATCCATTTTTTTCGGCAAACTAGACCAATGCCGGCCCCTACCCCATGACCCCACACCAGTGGCAGCCATGAAGTTTATCATTTCCGGCGCTGATGATCGTCATGGATCGGCCCTCCGCCCGCTTCTACCTTTGAAGCAACAAAACATTACCACTATGCTCGGAGTCTTGAACGCGGCGGAGATCGAACGGCTGCTGGAACACCAGATCGTCGGGAGGATCGGCTGCAGCATCGGCGACAAGATCTATGTAGTCCCGATCAGCTATGCCTATGATGGCGAATATGTCTATTGCCATACCCACGAGGGGATGAAGATCGACTTTATGCGCAGTAACCCTAACGTTTGCTTCGAGGTGGACCACTTGCACAATATGGCCAACTGGAAAAGCGCCATCGCCTGGGGCACATTCGAAGAGCTGACCGATCCGGGAGAGCGGGTTAAGGCCTTGCGTAAGCTGCACGAGCGGATCCTGCCCTTCATCGCCAGCGAGACGGTCCAGCTTTCGCCCGACTGGCCCTTTCCTCCGGATGAACTGAACAAGATCCCCGGGATCACCTTCCGCATCCGGCTGACCGCAAAGACCGGCCGTTTCGAAATGACCGACTCTGAATCATTCTTTGCCTCCTGAAACCGGCACTATGACACCACGCTTATCCCGCCCGTCCTCGTCCGCAGCGGCACTTGTCTGCCTCCTGGCGCTCCTCGGTACCGTACAGGCGATTGCGCAAACGCCACGCTTCATCGATATCGACCAGGCCTGGCGGCTTGCTGAAAAAAATTATCCCCTCACCGCGCGGCGTCAGCTGCTCCAAAAGACAAAGGACTATACGGTGGAGAATGCGGCCAAAGCATGGCTGCCGCAGCTGTCGGTTAGCGGCCAGGCCACCCTTCAGTCGGATGTGACCAATCTGCCCATCAAGATCCCGATCGCCGGGTTCTCGCTGCCGACTTATAGTAAAGACCAGTACAAGCTATACGGCGAGATCGATCAGAACCTTTATGACGGCGGCATGATCCATACCCAACGCCTTAGTGCGGAGGTAGATGAACAGATCAGCGAAAAGAACCTGGACGTCCAGCTCTATGCCCTGCGTGACCGCATCAATCAACTCTATTTCGGTATCCTGTTGCTTGAAGAACAGCTTCGCCTGAACGACCTGCTCCAGGCCGATATTCTCAATGGCATGGAAAAGACCCAGGCCCTGGTCGATAACGGCACGGCTTTTCCCAGCGCCGTCGATGAACTGCGGGCCCAGCTGCTGACGACCGACCAGCAGCGGATCGAAGAAGAAGCCAGCCGCAGCGCATACCTGGATATGCTCGGACTTTTCATCGGCTTGCGTGTCGACACATCGACGGTCCTGGCCACACCTCCGGCCGCTGACCTCGCCGATAACATCCTGCAACCGGAATTGGAATGGTACGATCTTCAGAAACGAAGCTTCGATCTCCAGGATGCCCAGGCCGACGCACAACTGAGACCGCATCTCAGCCTCTTCCTCCAGGGCGGTTATGCCCGCCCGGGCCTCAATTTGCTCAGCAACAATTTCGAATGGTATTATATCGGCGGTATCCGCTTCAGCTGGTCGCTCGGAGGTTGGTATACGCACCGGAACGAACGCCGGCTTTCGGAGCTGGGACGCCGTTCGCTCGACGTGGAAAAGGAGACATTCCTCTTCAACACCCGCCTGTCCCTTCGTCAGGACGACGCGGAGATCCGAAAATATAACCTGCTTCTACAGTCGGACGCGCGAATCGTGGTCCTGCGGGCCGGGGTCAGACACGTCGCCTATGCCCAGCTGGCGGAAGGCGTCCTGACCGCCCACGACTTCCTGAGCGAGGTCATCGCCGAGGACCAGGCCCGCCAGTCTTATATCCTGCACCAGGTCATGTGGTGGCAGGCGCAATATAATTTCCAAAACCAGACCGGTCATCATCCATAAATGATACGATTATGCGCAATTTATTCCTGCTTTTTGCCCTGGCCTTTGCCGCAAGCCTGACCGCCTGTAGCGACAGCGATAAGGCATTCGACGCTGAAGGCGTCTTCGAAGCCGATGAAGTGATCGTCTCCTCCGAAGTGCCGGGCAAGATCATCCGGCTCAACCTCGACGAAGGCTCCACGCTAAGAAAGGACAGCCTTGTCGCCGTCATCGACTCGGTACCTCTCGTCCTGCAGCGCTCCCAGGTGGAAGCCACGATCGGCGCCCTCCACCAGCGGACGATGGATGTCCGGCCGCAGGTGCAGATGCTGCAATCCCAGATCGCTGCGCAACAGGCACAACTGGCCGATCTCGAACTGGAAAAAGGCCGCACCGAGCGCCTGATCGCCTCAGCCGCCGCAACTACCAAACAACTGGATGATTACACCGCCCAGATCGCCGTCCTCCGCAAACAGATCGATGCCAACCGGGAACAGATCCGGGTCCAGGAGACCACGGTGGGGACACAAAACAGCACCGTCTGGAGCGAGTACCGGCCGCTTCGCCGCTCCGTTGCCCAGATCCAGGACCAGGTCAACCGTACCTGCGTTTTCAACCCCATCTCCGGCGTCGTGCTCACCAAATATGCCATGGCGGGGGAGGTCACCGCTGCGGGCAAGGCCCTTTACAAGATTGCCGACCTTTCGATCATCACCCTTCGCGTGTATGTCTCCGGCACCCAGCTGGCAGGGCTAAAGATCGGTCAGTCCGTTAGGGTCTTTATCGATGAAGGTCCGAAGCGATATAAGGAGTACCCGGGCATCATCACCCTGGTGTCCGACAAGGCGGAATTTACGCCCAAAACGATTCAAACAAAAGAAGAACGGGCCAACCTCGTCTACGCCGTGAAGATCCACGTTAAAAATGACGGACTTCTCAAGATCGGGATGTATGGCCTGGTTAAATTCAACTGATATGGACAATGCGGTACAGCTGGAAAAGCTCGTCAAGACCTACCACACCCGCAGGGGATCGGTGATCGCCTTGCAGGACATCAGCTTCAGTGTTCCGCCCGGCGAGATATTCGGGCTTATCGGCCCCGACGGCGCGGGCAAGACTTCGATCTTCCGCATCCTGACCACACTTCTCCTGCCCGATAGCGGCCAGGCCCGCGTCAACGGCTTCGACATTGTCCGGGATTTTCGCGCTATTCGCCGCTGCGCAGGCTATATGCCCGGCCGCTTCTCGCTCTACCAGGACCTGTCTGTTGAAGAGAACCTGCGCTTCTTCGCTTCCATTTTCAAGGCCGACATCGAAAAGAACTATGACCTCATCCGGGAGATCTACGATCAGATCAAACCCTTCGCCACGCGCAGGGCCGGGCAGCTCTCGGGTGGCATGAAACAAAAGCTCGCGCTGTGCTGCGCGCTCGTCCACCGGCCCGCGGTCCTTTTTCTCGACGAACCAACCACCGGTGTCGACGCCGTGTCCCGGAAGGAGTTCTGGGAAATGCTGCACCGGTTGAAAGAACAGGGGATTGCGATCCTGGTTTCGACCCCGTATATGGACGAAGCCGGGCTTTGCGACCGGGTGGCGCTCATCCAAAAAGGCCGCATCCTTTCCATCGACAGCCCTGCCGGTATCCGTGCAACGTTCGGCAAACCGCTCTGGGCTGTCCGGGCAGCGGAAATGTACCGCCTCATGCTGGCCCTGCAACAAGATTCTGCCGTTGAAAGCTGCTATCCCTTCGGCCAGTACCATCACGTCGTTCTCCGGTCTCCTGACGGCGGACAGGATCATTTAACGCGGCTGATCCAACAGGGAAATTATACCGACGCCGAAGTGCAGGCCATCGCCCCCGGCATCGAAGATTGCTTCATGGCCCTGATGAAAACAGCCTGACATGGACAATTCTCCCGTCATAACCGCTTCTAACCTCACCAAACGTTTCGGGCAATTCACCGCCGTCGACAATATCTCTTTCGACGTCCGGAAAGGCGAGATCTTCGGCTTCCTCGGCGCCAACGGGGCGGGTAAAACGACCGCGATGCG
>DATJMG010000148.1:0-6915 GCA_035508835.1 Puia sp. | reverse complement strand
AAGTCGTACTTGCCGCTCTCCTGCCTCTGCTATTGCTGGCGCAGCCGGCATTTGCACAAAAAAGGTCCGCCTTCATTACCGGCAAGGTGCTCGATGAGAACGACCATCCCCTGGCCGGTGTCTCGGTGACCATCCTCGGCCGGCAATCCGGGATCATGACCAATGATTCCGGTAACTTCCACATCCGGGTCGCAGCCGAAAAAGCCCTGGCCCTCGTGTTCTCCTATACCGGCTACTCAACCCGGCAGCGGAACTTCCTGCTGAACGAAAACGAAAGGGAGCACGTCGTCATCCGCATGGAAAGAGGCGCCACAGCTCTCGCGCCCGTGACCGTGTCCGACCAGCAGCCGGCCCGCGAAGCCGGCCTGATCAAGATCAATCCAAGGGACGCGATCAATATCCCTACCCCGACAGGCGGGATCGAAAGCCTCATCAAGATCCTCGTCGGTTCGAACAACGAGCTGACCTCCCAATATTCCGTTCGCGGCGGCAACTATGACGAGAACCTGATCTACGTAAATGATTTTGAAGTATTCCGCCCTTACCTTGTCAATAACGCCCAACAAGAAGGTCTGAGCTTCATTAACCCGGAATTAACCCGTACCGTGAGCTTCTACACAGGGGGCTTCCAGGCCCGCTATGGAGACAAAATGTCCTCCGCCCTGGACATCCAATACCGCAAGCCAACCGGCTTCGGTGGCTCTGCCTACCTGGGCGTGCTCGAACAGGGGCTTCACCTCGAAGGCACAGGCGCACAAGGACGGTTTACTTACCTGGTCGGCGCCCGCAACCGGACCGACGGCAGCCTCCTTGCCAGCCAGGAGACAAAGGGGACCTATGCCCCATCCTCCTCCGATATCCAGGCCCTGCTGACCTGGCGACTCAACAGCCGCGACCATCTCGAACTGCTGGGCACGCTGTCCCAAACCCGCTTCCACCTCATTCCGCAGTCTGAGCAGCTGACCTCCTCGATCTTCTCACCTTACTATTCCGCTAACCTCGGTCTGGACGTCAATTTCCAGGGACAAGAAAAGGATGCCTACCAGACCAATATGCTCGGCTTGTCCTATGTCCGGCAGGTTAACAACAGACTTCGGCTGAAATGGATGACATCCGTATTCGAAGATAACGAAGCACAGAACTTCGATATCACCGGCAACTATCTCTTCGGAGAACGCGATTTCGACCAAGGCAGCGCCACCTTCGGCCAGATCGTCAATCCATTGGGAGCAGGCGCCTACCAGAACTTCGCCCGCGATCAACTGAACATCACCATTTGGAACCTTACCCACAAAGGATATCTCGACCTTCATCATCACTACATCCAATGGGGCGTCAGCGCGGAAAGACAGATCGTCCACGATCATATCGACGAATGGACCTACCAGGATTCGGCCGGCTATTCCCTGCCCTACGAACCAGGCATTCCCGGCATCAGCAACGTCGCCAAATCCACGGATACCCTCGGTATTACCCGCCTGACAGGTTTTGCCCAGGATAATCTCCTGTTCGCCGACTCCGGCGCCTTTACTCTCCAGGGGGGACTACGGTATAACTACAACACCCTCAACCGCGAATTCCTGCTTTCTCCCAGGTTGAATGCCTCCTGGAAACCCCGCCATTCAACAAAAGACATCGCCTGGCACGCCGCCCTGGGTATCTATGATCAACCCCCGTTCTTCCGGGAAATGGTTCGCTATGACGGTACCCTGAATACTAACCTCAAAGCCCAGCGTAGCTGGCAGGCTGTCATCGGATTCGACCGTAACTTCCATCTTCAGGACCGGCCGTTCCGATTTACCACGGAAGCCTACTACAAAGGCATGACCCGCGTAGACCCCTACGACATCAACAACGTTCATATCCAATACTTCGGCCTGAATGACGCAAAAGCCTATGCAACAGGTATCGAATTCCGGCTGTTCGGTCAACTGGTGAAGGACGCAGAAAGCTGGATCAGCATGGGCTTCATGCGGACGATGGAAAAGATCGATACGAGCTACTATACCTATACGCTCGACAGCCTCGATCAACCGGTCGACAGCACCCTGACAAAGGCGGGCTGGGTAAGAAGACCCAGCGACCGGCTCTTTACCTTCGGCCTGTTTTTACAGGATTACCTGCCCACGAACAAAAACCTGAAAGCATTCCTTAACCTGCTGTATGGAAGCAACCTGCCATTCAACATCCCCGGTGACCTCCGGTTCCGCGGCGACCTGACTATCCCCCCCTATATCCGGGTCGATGTCGGCTTCAGCGCCTTGCTGCTGGATAGCGACAAGACTACCCGGGGCAGCCATAACCCATTCCGAAACTTTGAGAACATCTGGGCTACCCTCGAAGTCTTTAACCTGATCGACCGCGCCAATACCATCTCCTATATGCTGATCAAGGACTTTTCCAACACTACCTACGCCATCCCCCAACGCCTGACCCCCCGGCTGATCAATCTGAAACTGGTCGGCCGGTTCTGATCGTCCCGCCCCGCCGCCCCCTTCCCACCCCCCTTCCCTTCCCATCCTCTTCCCATCCCCTTTCCGCCCCTTCCCGCCCCTTCCCACCTCTAACCGCGTCAAGCCCTCCATTTTTGCGCATTTTCGCAATATTTTTGCGTAGTCATCCGCACCAAATTCCCAAAAAACCCGCAATTTTCCCATTTTGGGATTTCCTTCCAACCCTGCCCTTTCACAATAAGTTGCTTATCAAATGGTTAGTTTTTGGCAACAAATTGGTCACTTTATAGGAAAACCGCGCAACTATGAAGACCCTATTTAACCTCATCAAAGCTGTACTTGAACCTGTAACCTTCTCCCGGGAAAAAATGCCGGCGCTGATTCCGGTACGGGTGGTGACCAAAGTTCGCCCCGACCAAAACAAATAATCCCAAATCGTAAAACCAATGGTCCTGACTACTGAGATTTCGGTTTTCCCGAATCCTTTTGAACATTTTATTTTCCTGGAAGTCACCTGCGAAGAACAAATGGATTGCATCATCCTCCTGGCTGACCTCGGTCCCGGAAAGATCGTCCGCATGATGGGCGCCGGCCTTAGGAACGGTCTCAACCGCCTGTCACTCGATGATCTGCAATCTCTGCCCGCCGGTCACTATCAACTGGACATCAAGTCTGTGAACGGTGACATGCTTTATCAAACGATGCTGATCAAACAATAAGACCGGTCTCTGCCGCTTTCGCCTTCCACCCCGTTTTATTACTTTTGCGGCATGACCAGACTCTCCGTAAACATCAACAAGTTCGGAACCCTCCGCAATAGCCGCGGTGGCAATAATCCGGATGTCGTCAAGGCAGCCGTCGACGCCCAACGATTTGGCGCGGATGGCGTAACCGTCCACCCGAGACCGGATGAGCGTCATATTCGGTACAAAGATGTCTATGAGATCAAAAAGATCATCACCACCGAATTTAATATCGAAGGCAATTCCCAGGAGCAGAAATTCGTCGACCTCGTGCTGGATATTCGCCCCACCCAGGTGACCCTGGTCCCCGACGCATCGGACCAGATCACTTCCAACCATGGCTGGGACACGATCCGGCACAAAGACTACCTCATTGAGATCGTCCGCCGCTTCCAGGATGCGGGCATCCGGGTCTCCCTGTTCGTCGATCCGGTGATCGCCATGGTCGAAGGCGCCGCGGAAACCGGCACCGATCGCATCGAATTGTATACGGAAGCCTACGCCCGGGAATATCCCGCCGATCCCGTTAAAGCGATTGCCCCCTACCGCGCCGCCGCCATCCGCGCCGGAGAACTGGGCCTGGACCTCAACGCCGGCCACGATCTGGATCTCCACAACCTCGGTTACTTCGCACAGCACATCCCAGGGCTGGAAGAAGTTTCTATCGGCCATGCCCTGATCTGCGACGCACT
The DNA here is from genome assembly GCA_035508835.1 of Puia sp. Lineage (GTDB taxonomy): Bacteria > Bacteroidota > Bacteroidia > Chitinophagales > Chitinophagaceae > Puia. The sequence goes on along the minus strand of DATJMG010000148.1, from coordinate 3,027 downwards.
CTACCTGGGCTTCGAGAATGCCATCCAGCTTTACCAACGCCAATTGAAAGGATACCAGTCAGCCGAAGCAACTTTCAACGCTTAGCCTTTTTCTTTCAACGCCTTTCCGCCACGGCCGCGCGCCGCCGCTTCATATCCCGCCTATCTGCCTTCGGTGTAATATCACTGCCGGCCATAGCCCCATACAGTACTTTTGGGCAAAATAACCGATATGAAAAAAACATTGAGCGCCGCCATTTGGCTGGCCATGCTTCAATTAGCCTTTCTCCCTGATTCAATCGCCCAACAGCTCACCTCCCTGCCGGACGGCGGCAATAAGAAAGCCTCCGTCACCGAGCGGATAGGCATCACCGATGTAACTATAAATTACAGCCGGCCCGGCGTAAAAGGCCGTGAAGGCAAGATCTGGGGCCAGTTGATCCCTGTAGGTTATGCCGACCAGGGCCTGGGTGACACCAAAGCCATCCCCTGGCGGGCCGGAGCCAACGAGAACACCACCATAGAATTCAGCACCGACGTAACCGTCGAAGGACAGCCTTTACCCGCCGGCAAATACGGCTTCTTCATCGCCTATGACCCTTCCGGCTCCACGGTGATCTTCTCCCGCAGCAACACCGCCTGGGGTGCTTTCTTCTACAACCCGCAAGACGACGCGCTTCGCGTAAAGGTCAAGCCGGTACCCCTCGATTACGAAGTCGAAAGACTCCGTTATGAATTCACCGACGAGAAAGAAAACTCCGCCGTCATTGCCCTCCAGTGGGAAAAACTCAGCATCCCGTTCAAAGTGGAAGTGGATTATGTCAAAACCCAGCTCGAATCCTTCCGCCGCGAACTGCAAAGCGAAAAGGCGTTCAACTGGCAGAATTGGGCACAGGCAGCCCAGTTCTGCGCCCAGCGCAATACCGACCTGGACGAAGGCCTCACCTGGGCCGATAAAGCTATAAGCGATCCCGGCATCGGCGGGACAAAGAATTTCCAGACCTTGTCTGTCAAGGCTCAGATCCTGGAACTACAAGGCAAGACCGCAGAGTCTGAGGCGATAATGAAGGAAGCCATGCCGCTCGGTTCCGCCCAGGATCTTCATCTATATGCCCGTCAACTCCTGACCCAAAAAAAGCCAAAGAAAGCGCTGGAAGTGTTCAAGACAAACTATGATCGCCATCCCGACGAATTCATGACCAATATGGGAATGGCCAGGGGCTACTCTGCGACCGGCGACTATAAAACGGCCATGACTTATCTGAAAAAAGCACAGGCACAGGCACCCGACCAGCTCAATAAAGCAAATATTGAAAGATTGATCCCGATCCTCGAACAAGGGAAAGACATTAACTAGGCTGGCAAACGGGCCCGCCTTCGGCGGGCCCGGATTTTAATTGCTACATCCCAATAACTCACACAGCTTGGCCTGCAAATCCGGACCACGCAAATTACGCGCGACGATCTTCCCCTTCGGATCGACCAGCAGGTTCTGGGGAATAGCTTGAATATGATATTTCGCCGCCGCCTCATTATACCAATACTTCAGGTCACTGACCTGCGTCCATGCCAGCCCATCATCCTTGATCGCCCTGATCCAGGGCTCCCTTGCCTTGTCCAGGCTCACGCCCAACACCGTGAAGTTCTTATCCTTGAACTTCTTGTAAGTCGATACGACATTGGGGTTCTCCATCCGGCAAGGCCCGCACCAACTGGCCCAAAAGTCGACCAAAACGTATTTTCCCTTGAACGACGACAACGTCACCGCACGTCCAGCCGTATCATTCTGCGTGAAATCGATCTCATCCGTGCCTACCGCCCCGATCCTGGCATCATCCAGCTGCTTTTGCAGGATCTGCGCATAATACCCCTGCCGCACCGCCGGGGATAAGGAATGCAGCCGCCGCTCCTGCGCCGCCACATCATCGGTCAGCTGATTGACAATGATCAGCCCGAACGCAGACAGATAAGAGCCGGGCTTACGTTGAATAAACCCGTCCATCATCGTAAGGATCGTATCGACCAGGCTATTGCGTACCTTGTATAGCGAATCCTGGCTATTCGCTCCTTCCGGACTGCGAAGCATCATCATCACCGCATTCAGCCGGCTGAAATAAGGATTAAAAGTCGATTGGAACTCCATGAAATCGTCATTCGAAGGCGAACCCGTTACTTTTATCCCGGTCAAATCCTGGATCGCCCCGCTCATGCTCATCTTATCATTGCCGATGAACACCGGTATCTGCTTCCTGGCAGCCAGGAAATTAACATAAAAAAAATTGGGCTCATTCACATGCCCCGCCAGAACGAAGGTACCGCCCTTGACCAGGGCATGCGAAAGCGTATCTGCCTGGTTGGACGCATCCGTTATACAAACTTCCGAATTTTCAGGAACTCCCGCCACCTTTCCATTGATAACGAAACGTGGCTCCTTGCCACCCTGGGCCACACTAAACATCGGTATCGCGATCATTATTGCAAAAACTAGCTTCATATTCTATCTATTTATGACGTCTTTCCAAAACGTCGATCACATCCTGCAAATTATATCCTTTTGCATTCAGAAGAATGAGATAATGGAACAAAAGATCGGCCGCCTCATTCAGGAACAACTGATCGTCATGATCCTTTGCTTCAATGACCAGCTCCACCGCCTCTTCACCCACCTTCTGGGCTATTTTATTGATCCCCTTGCGGAAAAGACCAGCCACATAAGACCCTTCCGGAGCCGCTCCCTGCCGCCGGCTCTCAATGACCTCTTCCAGGAAAGCCAGGAAATCCTCCCGGCGATTCTTTTCATTCCAGCAGGTATCCGCCCCGGTATGGCAAACCGGCCCAAGCGGCAAGGCCTTGATCAGGAGCGTATCCCGGTCACAATCGACCGCAACCCCTTTTAGCAGCAGGTAATTACCGCTCTCTTCGCCTTTGGTCCATAGCTGTTTACGCGACCGGCTGTAGAACGTCACCTTGCCCTCTGACTGCGTCCGCTCCAAAGCCTCCCGATTCATGAAACCCAGCATTAACACCTTATAGGTCACACTGTCCTGA
>DATJMG010000147.1:0-10031 GCA_035508835.1 Puia sp. | reverse complement strand
CCCGCCTTGCATCCGCTCCCCGCGCTATTGTCCTCGACGCCCGGCATCCCGGAAGCGAACTCGCCCGATTTGCCGTCAATATCCCGCTGATCGCCCGCAACGGCCGGCACCTCGGCCACCTTTGCCTCCATCCTGGTGAACCGCTCACCGAATACCAGGCGGATAACCTCCGGCTTGTCGCCGACAGCCTCACCCAACTCATGATGCTTACCCCCGACAAACTGGTGACCGAGCAGCTCGACAAACAAAAAGCATTCTACGAAAATATCCTTAACAAACTCCCGACCGATATCGCCGTTTTCGACGCCGAACACCGCTACCTGTTCGTCAACCCCGGCGCCATCAGCAAAGCAGAATACCGGAAATTCATTATCGGAAAGGATGACTACGAATACGCTGCCTGGCGCAACCGCGATATCTCGGTGGCGCATGCCCGCCGGGCAAAATTCCTGGAGGCCCGGAACACCGGAAAAGAGATCCGCTGGGAAGACAGCCTCCCCGATGCCAAAGGGAATATCATCACCCACCTCCGCCGGATGTTCCCGGTATACGATGAGAGCGGAGAGCTTTCTCTCGTTATCGGCTTCGGGATCGACATCACCGACCGGAAGCTCATGGAAGAAAAACAGGCCGCGCTGGTCAAACAGCTCTCCGCACAGAACACGCAGCTGATCGACTTTTGCGCTATCGTGTCGCACAACCTCCGGGCGCCTTTGGTCAATATTTCCATGCTTGTCGACTGCCTGGAAGAAACCAAAGATCAGGAGGAATCCTTGCTCCTCATCTCCAAACTGAAACCTGTGATCGAAAACCTCCAGCTGACCTTTAACGAGCTCGTCGAATCGATCCAGATCCGCCAGGATCACGAGATAAAAACGGAGGACGTTTGTCTGAATGAATGTGTTCGCCGGACCGTTGCCGGGCTGCAGACCGAGATCAGCCGGCTCGATGCCAGGATCACCACTGACTTCGAAGCTGCCTCGGTGATCAACTATGCCCCCCAGTATCTCAACAGCATTTTCCATAACCTGGTCAGCAATTCGCTGAAATATCGTCACCCCGACCGAAAACCCGAGATTCACCTGCGGACGACCCGCGAAAACGACAAGATTATTTTGGCGATCCGCGACAATGGCCTCGGCATCGACCTGGTGAAGCATCGCAACAACTTTTTTAAGATCGGGAAAGTATTTCACCGCCACCCCAACGCAAAAGGATTTGGATTGTTCATGACCAAAACGCAGGTAGAAGCCATGGGCGGCAGGATCTGGGTGGAAAGCACCCCGGATGTAGGCAGCACATTTTATATTGAATTCGCAACTCGCAAACCGAAAGCTTCATGAAGACGATATTTCTCATAGACGATGACCCGGTATTTGTCTACCTGACAAAGAAGATCATCTGTTCCATCAATGGCGGGTGCGCGATCCGGGAGTTTGCGGACGGCGAGTTGGCGATCGAACAGCTCCGGAAGATCTTTAGTGACAGCGCCTCGTTACCCGACATTATTTTTGTCGACCTCAGCATGCCCGTAATGGACGGCTGGGAATTCCTCGATGAATACACCCAGCTACAGCCAAAGCTCAGCAAGCCGATCGAACTGTTCATCGTTTCCTCCTCCATTTCCCCGCAAGAGGTCGAGCGATCGAAGACTTACCCGTCCGTATCGGATTTCCTGATCAAACCCGTGGCGAAGGGAAAGATCGCCGAGATCCTTTCCCATGTTTGACCCGACCCACGTTGATCTGCCTACCCTGCGAAAACGAGCCCACAACCTGCGCTGGGCCACCGTACCGCCCGGTGTCATCCCCCTCACCGCGGCAGACCCCGATTTTCCATGTCCCGCGCCCGTCACCGAAGCCATCACCGCCTACCTGACCAAACGTTATTTCTCCTATGGCCCACCCGAAGGCCTGCCCGAATTCAGGGAAAGCATGGCCCGCTTCTTCCGGGAGAAACGCAACATCCCCACCACCCCGGCCACCGTGCTGCCGGTAGACAGCGCGGCATTCGGCATCTATATTACCTGTAAGGCATTTCTGCAACCCGGAGAAGAAGCCATCCTCTTCGACCCGGTGGATTTTTTGTTCCGCTATGCCGTCGAAGAAGCGCAGGCCAAAGCCATCACGCTTCCTATCCCGCCCGGCTCGGCAGCCGATTTCGAAAGGATCGAAGACCTGATCACCCCGAAAACCCGGCTCATCTGCCTTTGCAATCCGCTGAACCCGACCGGAAAGGTATTTACCAAAGCGGAACTGCTAACCCTGGGTCGCCTTGCCTGCCGCCATAACCTGATCATCCTGTCGGATGAGATCTGGAGCGATATTGTTTTCAAGCCCCATACCTTCACCAGCATCGCATCCCTGGCCGAAGACATCCGCGATCGTACCGTCACCATCACCGGATTCAGCAAATCCTACGGCCTTGCCGGCTTGCGCATCGGCGCTGTTATGACCTCCAATCTCAGGCACTATACCCGGTTATACGAGTCTTCCCTGCACCGGTCCACCGTCCATGGCGCCAATCTCCTGTCGCAGGTCGCTGCAACTGCCGCGCTGGAAGAATGCGGCGGGTGGCTCGACGAGTTTGTCAGCCACTTGCACGCCATGCGGGACCATTGTGTCGACCGGCTCAATGCCATCCCCGGTTTTGCCTGCCACCCCCCCGAAGGCTGCTATGTCGCTTTCGTCAATATAAGCGGGACCGGCCGTAGCGCCGCCGAAATTCGCGATATTCTCTTCGATCAGGCCAAAGTAGCCGTAGTTCCCGGCCTTCCCGAATGGTTCGGACCCGGTGCAGCCGGTCATATCCGGTTGAGCTTCGCGACCTCCCGGGCCATCCTGGATGAAGCGCTCAATCGAATAACCCTGACGATCCGCAATCATGTCACCCTAACCCCACAAACCCGTAACCCATGAAATATGTCATCATCGGCGGTGGTATCGCCGGCCTCGCCATCGGCGCCTTCCTGGAAAGAACAGGAAAAGAAGTCGTCGTCAGCGAGAAACAACCCAGCCCCCTCGCGCAAGGTCACGCCTTTCTCTTGCATGATGACGCCATCTCGATCCTGCGCCGGCTTTCCATCGACCACAACCGAAAAATGCCCGGCGAACGGATCAGCCTGTTCTCCTTGCGGCGCCCCGACGGCAGCGAGATCAAATGCGAGGAGCTGAAGACATGGACCTGTATGAAGCGAGCCGACCTCCTGGAATACATGGAGAGCCTGATCGACCCGGCAAACCTCCGCCGCGGAAGATCATTCTCGCATTTTATCCGGCAGCAGGGCAGGGTAGTGGCAGCCGCCTTCACCGGCGGCGAAACAGAATACGGCGATATCTTTATCGGCTGCGACGGCGGAAAATCCAGGGTCCGCGAAGCCATCTTCGGCAGCCTTCCGCCTGCTACCGTTCTCTATAAGGAGATCGTCGGCGTCACCAACAATACGCAACACTGGCAACGCTATGGCCATACCTTTGTAAAATTCCAGCATGAAGGGTACGGCCTGGCCTTCGGGATGATCCCCACCGGCACCAATGAGTTTGTCTGGTTCATGCAATACGACCCCTGCCGGGGCGACGTTCGCGACGGCGACCCCAGCAGCATCCGTCGATTCTGCACCCAAAGCCTGAAGGACTTCCCGGCCGAAGTCGCCGATATCCTCGCCGGCAACGACTTCACCAGGACCTACGTCTGGAATACGCGCGATTTCGACCTCCTGCCCGCCTTCCACAAGGACAATGTCGTCCTGCTTGGCGACGCCGCCGGCCAGGCGCTGCCCTTTTCCAGCACCGGGACGACCAACGCGATCGTGGGCGCCAGTACCCTGGCGGCAGCCCTTGAGCATTCACAAAGCCTCGAGGCCGCTTTTGGGCAATACTATACCCAACGCGCACCGGTCATCAGAGAACATATCCGCATGGGCCGCGAGCTCCGGACCGCCTTTCTTCAACCCAAACGTCACACTTCTCAAACGCCGCTCGCTCTCCATACCCCGGCTGCACAGCCACGCCGCAATGGAATATCGCACAAGAAAGTCACCGTGCAATACTTCACCGACCCCATCTGCTCCACGTGCTGGATCATCCAGCCGGCCCTGAAAAAGATGAGCCTCGAATATGGCCCTCACCTCGATATCAAATATTATATGGGCGGCCTGCTTCCCTCCTGGGATACTTGTGAGGGGAAGATCAAAAGCCCGGTCGACGCTGCCCGGCTGTGGAAAGATGTGAACGAGATCTATCATATCCCCATCGACGGCGATATCTGGCTGGAAGACCCGCTTTCCTCCTCCTTTCCGCCGTCCATCGCGGTCAAAGCCGCTCAGCTGCAGGACGACGATATCGCCATCCTCTACCTGCGACGGATCAGGGAAATGCTCTTCCTGGAGAAAAAGAATATCATGCGCTGGAAACATCTCGAAGCCGCCGCGTCCCAGGTAGGACTAAATGTCACGGCCTTCACCAAAGCATACGAAGGTCGCGCCCGGCTTGCCTTCCAGCAAGACCTTCAGCTTGCCCGCGAGCTGGGCGTGCATAGCTTCCCCCATCTCATTTTTTCCAACGCCAATGGTCAGACGGTTCGTCTAAAAGGACATCTGTATTATGAAGACCTGGAAAAGGCTATCCTCGAGCTCAACCCCTATGCCAAGCGCTGCCAGATCGACCCGCGTCCGGTCAACCTGTTCCGGTATTTCCCCACCTTGCTCGAGGAAGAATTTGCGCTGTTAAGCGACCTGATCACCGAAGATGCCCGCGTTCTCCTGCGTCAGCTCGGCGAGCGCGGCTATATCCAGCGAATGCCGACCAAAAAGGGTTCGCTCTATAAGGTAATTATGCAACTTTAATGTATTTCTTCAGCACGCCCTCTATCTCTTCCAGCCGGAAAGGTTTGGAAATAAAACTATTCATTCCTGCACCCAGACACCGCTCCCTGTCTTCGCTCATCGCCCCTGCGGTCAACGCCACGATAGGAATATTTCGTTGCGGGTGGGGAAGCCTCCGGATGATCTGTGTCGCCTGCAATCCGTCCATTTCGGGCATATTGACATCCATCAGGATGACCGCCGGATGATGATCGGCCAGCAGGTCGAGCACCTGTTTCCCGTTGGAGGCTTTGATCACATGGAAACCCATTTTGCCCAGCACCTCCGAGATCAGCAGCATATTTACCGGCTCGTCTTCCGCCACCAGGATACTTGCATGATCCGCTATCCGGTGGATTTCCGGTTTGGCCTGCTTGCTCGTACGGCCACCGTCCGCAGTTCCGAAAACAGCCTGAAGGATGTTATTCAGCTCCTGCAGCTTCACCGGCTTGGACAGGAACATGTCGATCCCGAGCTGTTCCGCATCTTCCACACACATCCCCTTATCCAGGGAGGATAGCATCAGGATGAAGGGCTGCCGCCGGCCCTTCAGCAACTTCTTGATCTCGCCGACCAGCCTCACCCCATCCATGACCGGCATCTGGTGATCCGTTACGATCAGGTCGAATGCCTCGTCTTCCCGCACCCGATTCAGAATTTCCAATGCCGCCGGCCCGCTTGTGCAGCTCCTGCACTCCACACCCATATAGTGGAAGATATTCTCCAGCAAATGGCAGTTGGTACTATTGTCATCTACGACCAGCGCCCGCTTGAGGACCGGCCGTTGCGTCGCCGGAACGGTCGACATCTCATCCACGATCTCCAGCGACAGCCTCAGCGTAAAGGCGCTCCCTTTCCCCAATTCGCTTTCCACCTCCAGCGACCCGTTCATCATCTCCGCCAGGTTACGGGCGATCGTCAGCCCCAGCCCTGTACCGCCAAACTTGCGCGTCGTCGTGGAATCCGCCTGCGTAAAGCTTTCGAAAATATGCTCCATCTTTTCCCGCGGGATGCCGATTCCGGTGTCCCTCACCGACAGACTGACCGGTTGAAATCTCCGGCCATCACTACCCTCGACAACCGAATCTCTTTCCAGCGCGACCACCACCTCACCTTTTTCGGTAAACTTGATGGCATTTCCAAGCAGGTTCACCAGGATCTGCTGGATGCGGCCGGGGTCACCCATCACCTGCAGCGGAAGCGACGGATCGGTCTCGCAGATCAGCTCCAGGTTTTTCTCGAATGCCTTTATCGCCAGCGTGTCCACCGTCTGCTCCACCAGCTGGCAAAGTTTAAAAGCCGTATTTTCAATGGTCAGCTTTCCGGCCTCCATCTTGGAATAGTCCAGGATATCATTGATGATGCCGAGCAGGTTGTAGCCCGAACGATGAACATTCTCCAGGTACTCGCGCTGCGGGCGGTGTAGCTCCGTGGTCAGCACGAGATCCGTAAACCCGATGATCGCATTCATGGGCGTCCGCAGTTCGTGACTGATATTGGCCATGAACTCACTTTTGGCGCGGCTGGCTTTCTCCGCCTGTTCCCGCGCCCGCCGCTCCTCATCGCGGGAGGTTGCCAGCTGGCTGGTCCGTTGTTCCACTTCCAGCTCTAATTTCTTCTTTTGTGTCCTTACGTTATGGAGCCGCAGCCGGAATATCGCGACCACCGCCCCCACGCCGAGGACCAGCCCAAGCAGCCGGAACCACCAGGTTTGCCAGAATGGCGGTGTGACCGTCAGGGTTAGACTGGCGACGGTACGGGACCAGCTGCCGTCATTATCCCATCCTTTGACTTCGAACGTATAAGTTCCGGGATCCAGGTTCGTATAGGTAGCCGTTCGCTTGGTGCCGACATCGTTCCAGCTGTCATCGAAACCCTCCAGCTGATAGGCATAATGTTTTCTCTCCGGTACCGTATAATTTAAGGACCCGAACTCGAACGAAATGACCGAGCTCTTATAAGGGATCGTGATCTCCCTGGTCATCGTGATATCTTTCGTCAGCGGTGATGGATGCGTTGAGTCCCCGATCGGCACGGTCTTGTTGAAGATGGAAAAGCCCGTGATCAGCAGCGGCGGGTCATAGGGGTTATCCCGGATGCTGTCGGGATAGAATTTATTAAAGCCGTTCACTCCGCCAAAATATAGCGCCCCTGAAGCGCTCTTGAAACAGGAGTGCGCCTTGAACTGGTTCGATTGCAAGCCATCCGCCGTCGAGAAGTTCGAAAAAACGCCGGTTCGCGGATCGAATCGCGAAAGCCCGTCGTTAGTGCTTATCCACAACTTGTGGTCATTGTCTTCCAGGATGCCGAAGATGACTGCGCTCGGCAGACCATCCTTCGTTCCGTATACGGTGAAATGGCCCGTCTTCCGGTCCAGGCAGTTCAGGCCGTCTGCCGTACAGATCCACAGGTTATGGCGGCTGTCGGCGTAGATATAATTGATGGTATTATTGCTGACGCTATTCTTGCCCGGCTGATGCACGTAATGCGTAAAAATGCCGGTATACGCATCCAGCCTGTCCAGGCCTCCGTCATAGGTCCCGATCCAAAGGATCCCGTTGCTGTCCGACAGGAGCGTGTGAAGGCGGTCGCTGCCCGGGCTGTTGGGATCGGAATCCAGATGCTTGTAGTGACGAAAGCCGCCGGTCTTCGAATTGAACTGGCTCAGCCCATCCCCATACGTGGCGATCCAGATGGTCCCATCATGGTCACAGTCATTGGTGATTGAATAGACGTTATTCCCGCCCAGGCTGCTGCTGTCCTCGTCATTATGGGTATACTCGCGGATAACCTTCCCATTTTTACCGATCACCGTGATCCCGTTCCCCCACGTTCCTGCCCACAGATTGCCGTTGGGGGCCTCATACAGGCTCAGGACATAATTCCCGCCGATGCTTCTGCCATCAGGGGCCCCGTGGACAAAATGAGTGAACTTGCCCGACTGGCGGTCTATTTCATCGAGGCCGCCGCCGTCCGTTCCGACCCACAAATGATCCTTATCCTCCAGGATATCCAGTACATGGTTATTGGAAAGGCTCTCCGGGGAAGTACTGTGCTTGTAGTGAGCGAAAGTGTTCTCTCTCCTTGAAAAGAGATTGACCCCGCCGTCATAGGTACCGACCCACATATTACCCTGCGGATCGAGAAACAGCGCATAGACCGAATTATCGACGAGACTGGTGTTGTCGATGTCGTCGTGCACGAAAGTATGGAAATGCCGGAGCGCCGGATCGAGAATGCTGATCCCGCCGTTCTCCGTTCCGATCCACAGGTTGCCCTGATCGTCATTGGCTACCGAGAGCACCACATCCTTCCCGAGACTGTTCGGGTTGCGCGGATCATGCCGGAAATGCCGGAACCATCCCTGCGGGCCCTCTCCCTGCAGACTCCCTCCCTGTGGATCCCCTCCTTGCAGACTCCCTCCCTGCGGGGCCCCTCCCTGCTTCGGATCGTAAAGGTCAAGGCCGCCGTCCCGCATCCCGACCCATAGTCGATGTTCTCTGTCTTCGAATAACCGGGTGATCGTATTACAGGCCAGTGAGCTTGCATCACCGTCCCGGTGCAGGAAGTGTCTGAAGGTGTGAGACGAACGATCATACAGGTTCAACCCGCCATGCGAAGTGCCGACCCAGATTCGCTGCTGGTCATCCTGCAGGATCGACTGCACGTCGTTATCGCTCAGGCTGCCCGCATCGGCGGCATTGGCCGAAAGAGACGAGACCTCTCCCGTCGCGGGATCGAGGATCCACACGCCATGATCGTTCGACCCGATCCAGATCTTGCCCTCATTATCTTCCAGTAATGCGTTGATAAAATCCGAATGGATCACTCCGGAATAGCGCACGAAACGATGTTTGGCCATGTCAAACCGGTCCACCCCTCCACCCCAGGTTCCCACCCAGATATCTCCCTTCCGGTCCACAATGATCGAAGTGACGAAGTTGCTGCTCAGGCTCAGCGAATCCGCCGGCTCATTCTTATAGACATCGAAATCATAGCCGTCATACCGGTTAAGGCCATCCCTCGTCCCAAACCACATAAAACCTTGTTTATCCCGCAGGATGCAGGTCACATTGTTTTGGGATAAACCCGCCTCTGTACCGATATGGGTAAACTTCAAATTCCCTGACTGTGCCATGCACGTCAACCCGGCAAACAGTAAGAGGAGAAAGAGTGGATATTGGACAAGCCTCATTATTAACGATTAGGGGGTCACCGTCAAAAACGCTGGCCGACCCATGCGAAATATCTCTCATTCAATCTATTTGATGGGGAGTAAGTGTTTACCTGTATTAAAATGTAGATTTTTACCATGTGCTCGGTCCAACAAAACCGCATCGCCACTTACCCCCATTTTGGCCGGAAAGTGAAACTGCCATGCCCGGCGGACTTTCCGGGGGCCGGCCCATCGGTTCAACCCTATCTGAAAATGAGTTAAATCATAAATAGTTGATAATCAATGAATATTTATTATAGTATATTTAAAAATTCTCTTGTTTATTCAATAATTATAATCATAATTAAAATTATTTGTTTTTTACCGATATTTGTAAATATAAATGAAGACATCCGCCAATATAATCCCAAGAAATAACTATGTCAAAAAGATTCAACCCTTTATGCGCAAGAGCTTGATCAAAGTTCTGTCAGGTCAACGAAGAGTTGGGAAAAGCTATCTGCTTTTCCAACTTATCCAGCAGATACAAGTTGAAAATCCGGGAGCAAATGTTATTTACATCAACAAGGAGGACTTACAGTTCGATCGCATCCGGGACGCCGCAACCTTGAATGAGTATATTTTGTCCAAATCCGTTATTAATGCGCCCAACTATATTTTTATTGATGAGATCCAGGATATTCGCGAATTTGAAAAGGCACTGCGCTCCCTTCTATTGGATCCGAACAATGATCTTTACATCACCGGAAGCAACGCCAATCTGTTATCCGGCGAATTAGCAACCTATTTGAGCGGCCGATATGTAGAGTTTAAAGTTTACAGTCTTTCTTACCCCGAGTTTCTCCAATTTCATAAATTAGAAGACAACGATCAAACGCTGGGATCGTATGTCCAGTATGGCGGTTTGCCTTACCTGATTCATTTGGAATTGAACAATGACGCTTTTGAATACCTCAACAGCATTTACAACACGATCATTTACAGGGATGTCAT
>DATJMG010000146.1:0-19583 GCA_035508835.1 Puia sp. | reverse complement strand
GCGATGTTCGCTTCTCCAGCGACAAGACCCCTTATAAGACCCATATGGGTGCTTTTCTGAACAAGGGCGGGAAAAAGGCGCCGACGGCAGGGTATTATTTTCACCTCGAGCCCGGCAAAAGCATAATGGGTGGGGGCCTCTGGATGCCGATGCCGGCGGAACTGAACAAGGTCCGTCAGGAGATCGATTATAACTATGCCGAATGGACGAAGATCCTCGGTGATCGCCGGTTTAAAAAATATTACCCCAATGGTCTGGATCAGAGTGAGATCCTTTCCCGGCCGCCCAAGGGATATGATGCGGAGAATCCGGCCATTGGATTCCTGAAGCTGAAAAGCTTTACGACTACGCGGTCGCTTACTGATGAGATGATGTTGTCACGGCCTCTGCTGAAAGAGGTTATAGGTGCCTTTGGCGCCCTGAAGGAATTTATCGATTTCCTGAACCGGGCCCTGGAATAATCACAGCAGTCCTTTCTCCAACAGATACTCCGCAATCTGCACGGCATTCGTTGCTGCGCCTTTCCGGAGGTTGTCGCTCACCACCCACATGTTCAGGGTATTGGGCTGGGATTCATCCCGGCGCAGTCTCCCCACGAATACGTCGTCTTTTTCGTGTGAATTCCGGGGCATGGGATAAAGTTGGGCGGCGGGGTCGTCGACGAGGACGACGCCAGGTGCGTGGCTGAGGAGAGAGCGGACTTCGTTCAGTTCGAAATCCTGCTCGAATTCGACGTTGAGGGATTCGCTGTGTCCCCCCGTTACGGGGATCCTCACGGTGGTGGCCGTCACCCGGATGTCGTTGTCCCGCATGATCTTCCTGGTCTCGTTGACCATCTTCATCTCTTCTTTCGTATAGCCGTTTTCGAGAAAGACGTCGATCTGGGGGATGGCATTGAGATCGATCGGGTATTTATAGGCCATTTCGCCCTGGACGCCTTTCCGTTCATTGTGGAGTTGGGTGACTGCCTTGACGCCGGTTCCGGTAACGCTCTGATAGGTGGAGACGACGATCCTCCTGGCATGATAGCGTTTGTGCAGGGGGTTCAGCGCGACGACCATCTGGATCGTGGAGCAATTGGGGTTGGCGATGATCTTATCGTCCCGGGTGAGAACGTCGGCGTTCAGCTCGGGGACGACCAGCTTTTTGTTCGGGTCCATGCGCCAGGCGGAAGAATTGTCGATGACGGTGATGCCTGCGGCGGCGAACTTCGGCGCCCATTCCAGGGAGGTGCTGCCGCCGGCAGAGAAGAGTGCCACGGCAGGTCGTGCCGTGATGGCGTCGGTTGCGCTCACGATCTTATATTTCTTTCCTTTAAATTCCACTTCCTTTCCGATCGATCTTTCGGATGCGACCGGGATCAATTCAGTGACCGGGAAATTCCGTTCTGCGAGAACCTGTAACATTTTGGTGCCTACCAGTCCGGTAGCGCCGACGACTGCAACTTTCATTTTTTTGTTTTTATTGGTCGAACCGGCCCTGGGCCGGTTCAAAACAAAGAGCCTTCCCTGCGGGAAGGCTCTTATTATCTTGTGATACAAAACAATCAAAACCTTCCCTGGCGGGGCGGCATCTTGATCTGCTTCGTATTTTTGGTTTTTTGCATGGCGAGGCAAATATAGGGTAGAACGTCAAATAAAACAAGTCTATACCAACTTAATATCAAAATTCACGAGGTCGACGAACTGGCGGATACGGGTGTCGATGTCAGCCTTCGTGATCTCCTTGAGGCGGCTGGGACCGAACTTTTCCACGCAGAAGGAAGCCATGGCCGAGCCGACGATAATGGCCGTCTTCATATTTTCGAACGAGATGTCTTTCGTTTTGGCAAGGTGGCCCATGAAGCCGCCTGCAAAGGTATCGCCGGCGCCGGTAGGGTCAAAAACGTCCTCCAGCGGCAGGGCGGGCGCTACAAAGACCTGGTCCCCGGAAAAGAGCAGGGCGCCGTGTTCTCCTTTCTTGATGATCACATATCGGGGGCCCATTTTAAAAATAGTCCGGGCGGCTTTTACCAGGGAAAACTCGCCGCTCAGCTGGCGGGCTTCGCTGTCATTGACCAGCAGGACGTCTACCATGGTGAGCAGTCGTTTCAGCTCGTCGAGCGCGCTGTCCATCCAAAAGTTCATCGTATCCATGGCGATCAGCCTCGGACGTTGACGCAGCTGCTTCACGACGCTGATCTGGAGTCCGGGGTTGACGTTGCCAAGCATGAGGAATTCGCTGCCCTGGTAGCTTTCGGGGATAACGGGGTTGAAGTCCAGGAGCACATTCAGGTCGGTGACCAGGGTATCGCGGGTATTCATGTCGAGATGATACCGGCCTGACCAAAAGAAGGATTTTTTATCTTTTACCACTTCAACGCCTTCGAGGTTGACGCCGCGTTTCGCCAGCTCGTCCATTTCCTTCTGTTCGAAATCATGGCCGACGATGGACACCTGGTTGATGGGTCTGACAAAATTGCTGGCAGCGTAGGCCGCATAGGTTGCTGCGCCGCCGACGATCCAGTCTGTTTTTCCGAAGGGCGTCTCGATGGCGTCATAGGCCATGGTTCCGACGACAATTAATGACATGCTGAAGGATTTTTAAGGCTGCAACCTACATAATTTATGTGTAACTTGCGCACTAACACTCGTTAGTAGCGCGTGGGCGCTGCGGGCGGGCTGTCAGTATCGAACCATGGCTAAAATTCAAAGTAAGAAGAACAGCACCAAAAAAGAGGTGATCATCGAGAAGGCGTCGAAGCTCTTCCGGGAGAAAGGTTTCGGGGCGGCCAGTATGCGGGACCTCGCCGAACATGTGGGGGTGGAAGCGGCCAGTTTGTACAATCATTTCCGGTCCAAATCGGAGATCCTGCAAGCGATCTGTTTCAAGGTAGCCAATGAGTTTATGACGAACCTGGAAGCGATCGAGGTGAGCCATCAGTCCACGTTGAAGAAAATGGAGGCTGTTATCCGGCTGCATATCCGGATGATGCTGGACCAGTATGAGTACGTTTATATCGCCGATCATGAATGGCGGCATTTGCCGGAGCCTTATCTTTCCAACTTCCTCAACCAGCGCCGCAACTACCGCAAAAGGCTGGGCGATATTATCGAGGATGGGATCAGTAAAGGCGAGATGAAGGTGATCGAGCCGTATACGGCCGTGCTTGTCATTCTTTCCGCTGTCAGCGGCATCGATTCCTGGCAGCGGTCGAGAAAGAGCACGAGCGCCGAGGCGCTGGAAGCAAATATGGTGAAGTTTCTCATCGAGGGGTTAAAGAAATAAAGTGAAGGACCATGGCGACGCATTTCAGAACATTGAAGATAGAGGATGTCCGGCGGGAAACGGCGGAATGTGTGTCGGTGGCCTTTCGGGTTCCGCCGGAGCTGCAGGAGGAATTCCGGTTTGTCCAGGGTCAGAATATCACGCTTCGGAGGAGGATGGGTGGCGAAGAGGTCCGCCGGTCCTATTCGATCTGCAGCAGTCCATTGGAATCCGAGCTTCGGATCGCTATCAAGAAAGTGGAGGGCGGAGTGTTTTCGACGTGGGCGAATGAACAGCTGGCGCCGGGTCATGAGATCGAGGTCTTGCCTCCCAGCGGGAGGTTCTATACGGAATTGCGGGCCGGGAACCGCAAGCAATACCTGGCGTTTGCCGCCGGCAGCGGGATCACCCCGGTCCTGTCGCTCATCAAGGCCACGCTGGCGGTGGAGCCGGAGAGCGGGTTCACGCTGGTATATGGCAATCGTAACCGGTCATCGATCGTTTTCCGCGAGGAGCTGGAGGCGGTGAAGAACCGGTATATGGACCGGTTCTCGCTTTACCATATTTTGAGCCGGGAGGAGATTGATGTTCCGCTTTATCGTGGACGGATCGATGTTGCAAAATGCGCCGAGCTTTGCGGGCGGCTGATCGATCTTCGGTCGGCGGATGAGGTCTTTCTGTGCGGGCCGGAGCAAATGATCTTTTCCGTGAAGGATTGGCTGGAGGGGCAGGGGGTCGAAAGGAAGAAGATCCATTTTGAGTTATTCCATACGGTGGAAGGGGGGGCGGCGTCCGGGGAGGCGCGCAGCCAGTCGACCGTTCAACGCCGGCCGGCGTCAGGGGCCCGGCCGGCTGTACAACAGGATCAGGTGAGCCGGGTGACGGTCCGGTTGGATGGGATGGCGCATACGTTCAAGCTGCCGTTCGCGGGGGCTTCAGTGCTGGAGGCAGCGCTGATGGAAGGAGTTGATCTTCCGTTTGCCTGCAAGGGCGGCGTTTGCAGCACCTGTCGGGCGAGGTTATTGGAGGGCAAGGTCGAGATGGACAATAATTATGCGCTGGAGGCGGATGAGCTCGAGGCGGGTTACATCCTTACCTGTCAGTCGCATCCGCGGTCGGAGGAGGTGGTGATAGATTTCGATTCGAAATAACGCGGTGGCGCCGGGTCACCACGTCTTTTCTCCTCTTTTCATTTTATTGATGGTATCCTGAAAGGATGCTTTGTCGGTGTCGCCGGCGGCAAGACCCAGGGCCTTTGTTTCCAGGGCGATGGCGTCGTCCTTTTTGCCCAGCTTATAAAGAATGTTGGCATAGGTGTCCATGAAGGCGGCATTGCTGTCGTCTTTCAGGCGCTTGCTCCAGTCCAGCACTTCGGATACGCAGGTCATATCAGGGCAGCCCTGAAATACGCCCCATGCAATATTGTTGAGCTCGTCGTCGGTGATCTTGTTATTATAGGTCTTCATATAGGCAACCATGGTCTTCCCGAAGTCGGGCCAGTCTTTCCGGGACAGGTAATAGTTGACTTTGATCCGTGCGGTGAGTTCGTCGGCTTCGGCGGGGAGCCTGGAGGCGATCTTTTTGTGCAGGGAAGTCCAATCGGGCGGGCGGTTATCGCCGGGTTTCCGGGTAGGGACTTCGTTCAGGAAGATGTTGCGCACTTTCATCCCGGCGAAGCCGGGGCCCAAAATCTTATCGACTTCTGCCGGATGGTCGGTGAAGGTTGAAAAGTATTTGTCGGTGCTTGTCCGCGTAAAAGTTTCCTGCAAATAAAGGGCGTCACGGGAAAACAGGTCTGACTGGGTTGCCAGCCACTTTTCCGCGATTGGTTTGCCGCCGGTAAGGTCATACGCATTCAGGCAGGCCATGGCCATTTTATGAAGGAAGGCGCTGTCATGGCGGCCGTGCCGGTATTCATCCAACAGGGTATAATATTGTTGTGTGCTGTCGAAGGACCCCGCAAGGTCGCGGATAAAGTCTTTCGCGGTCAGGCGGGAACCGACGATCCGGTGAACGATATGGCCGTCCGGGGCGAAGATGAGGTAGGTCGGATAAGCGCGAACCCCATATTTCGTTGCGATGTCATGGCCGTCGGCGTACCAGGCTTTTACGTTATCGGCGTCTCCCGCGGTGGTATCGAGCTGGACTTTTACGCTGATGAATTTATCGTTAAAATAATTTCCCGTCTCTTCCCGGGGAAAGATGGTAGTGGACATATAACGGCAGGGGCCGCACCAGGTGGTGAAGCAGTCCATAAAGATATATTTGTTTTCGGCCCTGGCTTTTGCCTGGATGGCTGTCCAACTGAGGTTGTGTTCGAAGTGCACGCCGGTGTCGGCGGGGGCAATAGCCTGATCTTGCGCCCGGGTGAGGATGGGAAGGGCGGCGAGGGGTAAGAGGAGGAGTGCGAGGAAGAGTGATCGTTTCATTGAACAAAGTTTGTGTATGGAGGACTATTTGTTTATGGTGGATACCAAAGATAGGTCAATAGCCCGGATTTTGCGTCAGGTTCACATCCAGATCGCGCTCAGACTGCGGGATCGGAAACAGCAGCTTGTTGGCGGTAACGTTGTAGTTCAGGGGTGTACCCGTCGGCCCGACCTGGCTGTTCATCAGCGTGATGGTATACTGGGTGCCGAAGCGCAGCAGGTCTGTCCAGCGCCAGCCTTCCAGGGCGAGCTCGAGCCTTCTTTCGTTCAAAATGGCCATGGCCACATCGGATGGGGAGGAGGCGGTGGTCGGCGGGAGATCCACGCGAGCGCGGATCTGGTTGATGAGTGGAATGGCGGCGGCGGTCTGGCCGGTCTGGTTGAGGGCCTCAGCCTTAAGGAGGATGATATCGGCCAGCCGGATGAGGATCTCGTTGTCGGGGCTGTTGTAGCCATCGGCCTGCTTCCATTTATAAGCGTATGGGACCGGGAATGTCGCGCTGGTATATGGAGGCGGGATTGCGATGGTGTCTTCGGGGAGGCTGAAATAGATGGAGGCGTCGAGGCGCACGGTATCGTTCTGGGCCCGGTAAGCGGTGATCAGGTCGTTAGTAGGCACGTTGAATTTCGCGTACGTATCGCCCGTGAGGGAATAGGGCAGCAGCAGCTCGGGGCCATAATTGGTCGTGCCGGAGACTGTGCTATGCTGGATCTCGAACAACGACTCTACGGTATTCTTATGGTTGCCATCGAACAGGTCCGCGTAATTGGGCAGCAGCGAATAATAGGTGTTCGCGAGGACCATGTTGCAGTAGGTGAGGCAGGAGTCATATTTGCCCTGCTGGGCGTATACTTTAGCCAGAAGTGCTTCGGCTGCGCCACGGGTGGCGCGGCCGCTGTTGGGGTTGCTTGCGGAAGCGTCGAGAAGGCTGGAGTCTGCGGAGATCAGGTCCTGTTCGATCTGGATCCAAACGGATGCGGCGGGGGTGCGTGCGGGGAACAGGGCGTTGCCGGAATTGTTATTGGTGATCACCAGCGGGACGTCGCCATAGGTCGTGACCAGGAAGAAATAGTGAAGTGCGCGCAGGAATTTTGCTTCCGCCAGAATCTGTGCCTTTCGGGTAGTGCCTGTCCAGGCAGGGTCATTGATTGCGGGTACGTTGTCGGTGACTGCATTTGCGTTTGCTACACCGTAATAAAGCCCCTGCCAGTCACGGGTAACGTTGCCATTGAGTGCGTTGAGGGCAAATTCATCGATGCCGAAATTATCCGGGTTATTTCCGCCGGCGTAGCAATTGTCCGCCCAGGTGTCGCCATTGGTCTGGTAGTCCCAGATATAGAACTGCTGGTATAGGCTATTGTAGGCGCCGGCCAGGCCGGCTTCGGCGTCTGTCGCCGTCTTCCAGTAATTGCCGGTGGTGAGGTTGGAGATAGGCGTTTTGGAGATTGTTTTGCTGCATCCTGCCGCCAGGGCTATGGATGCCGCCAGAAAGAAGACGGCAATTGATCTATTCATGTTTCGCATAAGGAATACCTTTAAAGTTAGAATGTTACATTAGCGCCCACCGTATAGATCCGCGATTCGGGATAAACGCCGTAGTCGATGCCGAGGGCTGTCGAATTGTTGATGCCCACGCCGGCGGCGCTCGTCTGCGCCTGATTGACTTCGGGGGTGTATCCGGAATAACGGGTCAGAAAGAACAGGTTCTGCCCGGTCACATAAATGCGGATGCCGGCAACACCGACATGGGTCAGCCCGCTGGTAGTGATGTTGTAGCCAAGCGTCGCGGCTTTCAGCCGGGCAAAGTCGCCGTTCTCGACAAAACGGGAAGAGATGCTCGAGTTCGGGACGCTGTTGACAGCGCCGGGGTCGCCGAAGATGGCTATGGGCACGGAGGTTTTCTGTCCCGGTGTCGTCCAGCGATCGAGGACAGCGGTAGAAGCATTGTTGGCGGTGGACATACCTTCGGTCTCGATGCGGGTGGCGTCGAAGATCTTGTTACCTCCTGCTCCGTCAAAGAGCAGGTCGAGGCCAAATCCATTGAAGGTAATCGTATTGATCCAGCTATAGACCAACGTCGGCAAACCGCTGCCGAGGTAGGTCCGGTCATGAGTAGGGTCGATGATACCGTCGTGGTTGAGGTCCTGGAAAATCTCATTCCCTGTCTGCGGGTCAACTCCCAGGGCTTTATAACCCCAGAAGGCGCCAAGCGGCAGGCCGTTCCTCACGATGGAGACGTATTGGTTCGTTCCGGTACCGCCAAAGGAGATACCGCCATAGTAAAAGATCTGGGAGGTATCGAGGCCGGTGACCTTGTTCTTATTGAAAGACATATTGACGGTGCTGGTCCAGCTGAAATGCTTCGACTTGAAGATGTCGCCGGTGAGCGCAAATTCCTCACCTCTGTTCAGGTCGTAGCCCGGAAGGTTGAGAAGGATCTGGTTGTCGTCGTTACCATTGGTGGCAGGCAGGGTTTCGGGGAAGATCAGGTCTTTGGTTTTTTTGTCATAGTAGTCTGCGGACAGAGTTAGTCGTCCCTTCAGGACAGTAATATCGAAGCCGATGTTCAACTGCTGGCCCGCCTCCCATTTCAGGCCGGGATTGCCGACGGGGCTTGAGATAACGACGCCGGGGCTCACCGATCCGCCGAAAATATAGGGCGCGCCGGGATTGAGGGAGCTATAGGATGGGTAGTCGGTAATGGAGGTCGGCGGCAGGTTGCCGGTTTCGCCCCAGCCGGCGCGGATCTTGAGGTCCTCGATGAAGTTCACGTTCTGCATGAAGTTCTCCCGGGAAACGCGCCAGCCCGCCGAGAAGGCCGGGAAGTAACCCCATTTGTTGTCGATCCCGACGCGGGAGGAGCCGTCCGTGCGAAAGGTCCCGGTGAAGAGATATTTGTCTTCGTAGGAGTAATTGATGCGGCCAAAATAAGAGAGGTCTGCCCAATCGGTCTCATCGCTGTAGATCGACTGATTTGACGTGGCGGCATTCAGCGTGGGAACGGCTGCGGTGGCAAAGCCCCGGCCGGACTGACTGTTATTGTAGTATTTCTCGTTGATCGTCTCGGTACCGATCACGACGTTAAAGGTGTTCAGGCCGAAGGATCGGTCCCAGGTGAGGGTGTTATCGAGTATATAGCGCATGACTTCCTGGCTGGTATTGGTGCCCTGGCCGGTGATGGAGATGCCGTAGGCATTATTAAACGGATTGAGGAAATAGTTATAGTTGTACTGTTCCAGGTTCATGCCGAGCTGCGAGCGGTATTTAAGGTCGAACGGCAGTTTGATCTCTGCGTGGAGATTGCCGAGGAGATTATTATTAACCTGGTTGTTGGACTGATCGTAGAGGTTACCGACGGGGTTGGCGGTACCGTCGAAATTGGAGGCATAGATACCAGCGGGGTAAAAGACCGGGACGATGGGGGGCACCGTCAGTGCTGCAAGGACGGTACCGCCGTGTTGGGCCGATGCGCCGTCGGGAACGGTGACGGTATAGGCGCGGTTGTAGGAAACGTTACCGCCGACGGTGAGCCAGTTGTTCATGCTCTGTTCCAGTTTGAAGTCTGCGGAGTAGCGTTTGAAGTTCGACGTAAAAATGATCCCGTTCTGATCGAGATACCCCATGCCGAGGAACCATGTGCCTTTCGGGGAGCCGCCGGAGAAGCCTGCGTTGACATCGGTTTGCCAGGCTTTGTGATAGACCTGGTTCTGCCAGTCGTTATTCGCGGTCTCATAGGCAGGAATGGTCGGGAGGGAGCTGCCGGCATTGGTATATTCATCGGTCATGAGGGACAGATACTGCGGGCCGCTGAGAACAGGCAATTTCTTAAGGATCTCCTGGAAGCCGGTGTATGCGGTCACTTCGGTCTGGGTCTTTCCCTTCGATCCATGTTTGGTTGTGATCTGGACGACGCCGTTGGTGCTGCCTGCGGCGCCGTAGATGCCTGCGGCGGCAGCGTCTTTGAGAACGCTGATCGATTCGATGTCATTGGGATCGAGGGTATGGGTGTCGGTGGTGATCACGCCGTCGATGACGTAGAGAGGTTCGGCGCCGTTCGGGGATGCGATACCTCTCACCCGCACGCTCAGGTCGGCTCCCGGCGCACCTGAGGGTTGGAAGACCTGCACACCGGGGGCTTTACCCTGCAGGGCTTCGGAGGTCGAAATAATGGGGCGGTGGCTCACGTCACTGACATCGATGGTAGATATTGCCGAGGTGATATCCCCTCTCTTTTGTGTTCCATAGCCCACGACCACTACCTGGTTGAGGGCGGTATTGGAAGCGGTCAGTTTCACATCGATGGTATTCCGGCCGCTGACATTCTCTTCGGCGGATGTGTACCCGATATACGAGAATTGCAGGATGGCGCTGTCCGGGGCATCGATCGCATATTCGCCCCGGGCGTTTGTGGTGGTGCCGGCGGTTCCGCCTTTTATCGTCACGCTTACGCCGGCCAACGGCTCGCCGTTATCGCCGGTGACTTTGCCGGTAACCCGAACAGGTTGAGGTGACAGCATGGAAAGGTGGATCAAAATGAACGCATGAAGCAGAGAGGTAACGTTTTGCATACGAGTCAATTTTATTGCGGTCGTTTTTTATATATATATGGTCAGGGCGATATGAGGTGTTGCATGGTCAGTGCGGGTAAAGGCATATGATTTGCAGGAGGCGGGGTTCGAATCGGTGCGGGGCCGGGGTGGTGTCGTCCGGATATGATCTGCCAGCAAATCAAGTGCCGCGGGCTACAGAAGCCTTGCCGCAGCGGGGTTGTCAGTCGCGCAGGCAATAAGAAGAGTTCGTACTAACACTTGTTAGCCGCGCAAAAAAAAGTATCTTTGGATATAAATCAACGCAATATGGCTCCGGCCGAGCGCGAAAAACACTTTCAGGACAAGATCGATCAGGACATCCGGATCGAGCCGAAGGATTGGATGCCCGATGCCTACAGGAAGACCCTTATCCGGCAGATCTCGCAACACGCGCACAGTGAGATCGTCGGGATGCTCCCTGAGGCAAACTGGATCACGCGCGCACCCACACTGAGGCGGAAGGCAACCCTCATTGCCAAGGTGCAGGATGAGGCGGGGCATGGGCTCTATCTGTATTCGGCTGCCGAGACCCTGGGGATCAGCCGGGAGGAGATGATCGGGCAGCTGCATAGCGGAAAGGCAAAATATTCGTCGATCTTCAATTATCCAACGTTAACCTGGGCGGATATGGGAGCGATCGGGTGGCTGGTTGACGGCGCGGCGATCATGAACCAGGTTCCGCTTTGCCGGGCGTCTTATGGCCCTTATTCCCGGGCGATGGTCCGGATCTGTAAGGAAGAGAGCTTTCATCAGCGGCAGGGTTTCGAGATCCTGCTGGTGCTTAGTAAGGGCAGTGCGGCGCAGCGGCGGATGTGTCAGGACGCGATAGACCGGTGGTGGTGGCCTTCGGTGATGATGTTCGGGCCGAACGACGAGGCATCGCCACATTCGGCGCAGAGCATGCAATGGAAGATCAAGCGATTCTCGAATGATGACCTGAGGCAGCGTTTTATCGACGTCTGTGCAGAGCAGGTCAAATTGCTGGGGATGCGGTTGCCGGACAGGGAGTTAAAATGGAATGAGGAGCGGCAGCATTATGATCACGGGCCGATCGACTGGTCCGAGTTCTACAATGTCATCAATGGCAATGGCCCTTGCAATAAGGAAAGGCTGGCGGTGCGGGTCCAGGCGCATGAAGAAGGGGCCTGGGTGAGGGAGGCGGCGCTGGCACATGTTGAAAAAAAACGGAGGCGTTATGCATGATCAACAATGGCCGTTATGGGAGGTTTTTATCCGAAGCAAGCAAGGGCTCGACCACAAGCATGCCGGCAGTTTGCATGCTGCCGATGCCACGATGGCGATTGAAAATGCCCGTGATGTCTATACGCGCCGGATGGAAGGGGTGAGTATCTGGGTGGTGGAGAGCAGGTATATCCATGCTTCCAATCCGGATGATGCGTCTTCGTTGTATGATCCCGCGAATGATAAGATCTATCGTCACCCGACCTTTTATGATCTTCCCGACGAATTAAAGCACATGTAAGATGGGGGATCAGGCACATATCGAATATACGCTTCATTTGGCCGACAATGCGCTGATCCTGGGTCATCGGAACAGTGAATGGACGGGGCATGGGCCTATCCTGGAGCAGGATATTGCGTTATCGAATATCGCGCTGGACCTGATCGGGCAGGCGAGGTATTTGTATCAGTATGCGGCGCGGCTGATGAATGGGGGGCGGGCGCGGGAGGCGGGCGGGCCGCACGATGCGGGGGTGACGGAGGGCGGGAAGGAAGTGACCGAAACGGGCGGCTTGGTGACGGAAATGCGCGGAGTGGTGACGGAAACGGGCGGCTTTGTAACAGAGGATACGTTGGCCTATGGGCGGGATGCGTGGGATTTCCGGAATTGTCTGTTGGTGGAGTTGGAGAATGGGGATTGGGGGAGGACGATCCTGCGTCAGTTCCTCTTCAGTGCCTGGCAATATTATTTCTATGCGCGGCTAAGGGGCAGCCGGGACAGGGAGTTGGCGGCGATTGCGGAAAAGTCGGTCAAAGAAGTAACGTATCATCTTCGCTGGAGCAGCGAGTGGGTGGTTCGGCTGGGGGATGGGACGGAGGAAAGCCATGCGCGGATGGAACGGGCGGTCGATCAACTTTGGAAATTTACCGGGGAGCTGTTTGTTCCGGCGGGGTATGAGATGGATCTGATCTGTTCGGGGATTGCGGTCGATCTGCATGCGGTGCGTGTCCCCTGGGAGGAGAAGGTGCGGGAGGTGTTCGCGGAGGCGGGGTTGGGGGGCGGTGAAGGTGTGCGAGAAGGGGGAGGCAGTGTACGCGGAGGGGGAGACAGTGTGCGTGGAGGGGCGGTGGCTGGAAGGGGCGGCGCAGGCGCCGTTGGAGGGAGCGGAGGGGCGGAGGTGTGGATGCAGACCGGTGGGAAGGAGGGGCGGCATACGGAGCATCTGGGGTATCTGTTGGCGGAGATGCAATTTCTGCAAAGGGCTTATCCGGGATGCGAATGGTGAGGGGCTGGGTGTGGTGAGCGGCTGGGCATGGACGGGGGCTGGACGTGGAGGGAGATGCGAATGGAGGAGGCTGCGAAAAGTGAGGGCTGCGAATAGAGGGGGCAGCGAATCGTGAGGGCTGCGAATAGCGAGGGCTGCGCGTAATGAAGAACTGTGAATGATAATGGTAGATACCGATACGATATGGAGAGTGCTGGAGGAGGTCAATGATCCGGAGGTCCCGGTTCTGTCGGTGGTGGACCTGGGGATCGTCCGGGAGGTCCGGGCGGAGGGAGAGGAGATAGAGATCGTTATCACTCCAACCTATAGCGGCTGTCCGGCAATGGATGTGATCCGGATGAACATCCGGATGAAATTATTGGAGCGCGGGTATCGGAATCCCAAGCTCACCACGGTGCTGTCGCCGGCATGGACGACGGACTGGATGAGCCGACAGGGCAGGGAAAAGCTCCTGGCCTATGGGATTGCGCCACCCCTACCCTTGCAGCAGGTTTGCCATCCGGCGCTGTTCCAACGGGAAGAAGCGATTGCCTGTCCGCGTTGTCATTCCTATCATACCACTCTCATCAGTCAATTCGGCAGCACGGCCTGCAAGGCGCTTTACCGATGTGAGGATTGCAGAGAACCTTTCGATTATTTCAAATGTCATTGATAACTTTGTGGGATGTCCAGCATTAAATTCGAGATCAAGGAACAGGTCGCCTTTATTACCTTAAGCCGGCCGGACAAGTTGAATAGCTTCACGCGGGAGATGGCGTTATTGTTACAGAACCGGCTGGATGAATGCGCAAGTTTGCGTGAAGTGAGAGCTGTTTATCTGACCGGGGCAGGCAAGGCTTTTTCTGCGGGTCAGGATCTTGCGGAGGTTGTGGATCCGGGGGGGCCGGGTTTGGCGAATGTTCTTCGCGAGCAATACAATCCGATCGTAACGCGGATCCGAAATTTGCCAAAGCCGGTGGTAGCGGCGGTCAATGGGGTGGCTGCAGGGGCGGGAGCTAATATTGCCCTGTGCTGTGATATTGTAGTGGCAGCCCGGTCGGCTTCATTTATTCAGGCGTTCTCGAAGATCGGGTTGATCCCGGATAGCGGCGGTACGTATTTTTTGCCGAGGTTGATCGGCTGGCAGAAGGCCATGGCGATTGCGATGCTGGGGGACAAGATCGGTGCTGTGGAGGCGGAAAGGCTCGGGATGGTCTATAAGGTATACGACAATGAAGAATTTGCCGGCGCATCGCGGGCGTTGGCGGCAGTATTGGCGGAGATGCCGACCAAGGCTTTGGCTTTTACGAAACATGCCTTCAATTATTCTGCGACAAATATTCTCGAGGAACAGCTAATTTTGGAAGACGAATTGCAGCAAAAGGCGGGAAAGACTCACGATTATGCGGAGGGGGTCCGGGCGTTCCTGGAGAAAAGGCCTGCGGTGTTCAAGGGGGAGTAAGGGGGTTGCGGAGGCCAACGCCGGGGGTGAGGTCTGCGTGCAGGTTTCGGGGGGGCCAACGCCAGGGGCGAGGTCTGCTTGCGGGCTGCAGGGGCCAACTCGGGGGTGAGGTCTGCTTGCGGGCTGCGGGGGCGAGCCACGGCGCGGGGGCGGTGAAAGAGGGCGAATGTGTCGCTCATTCAAAAAATCAAGTTTATGCTTTACGAATTTAAAGGACACCGGCCGGTGGTGGACCCATCTGCCTTCGTGCATCCGCAGGCGGCGGTGACGGGGAATGTGTGGATCGGAAAGAATGTCTATGTCGGTCCGGGTGCGGCTATTCGCGGAGATTGGGGCCGGATCATCATCGAGGACGGATGCAATGTCCAGGAAAGTTGTACCATTCACATGTTCCCGGGTGTAACTGTCTTGCTGAAAGAGGGAGTGCATCTCGGGCATGGGGCGATCGTGCATGGCGCGGTGATAGGGCGTAATTGCCTGATAGGAATGAACAGCGTGATCATGGATAATGTGGAGATCGGCGATGAATGTATCGTTGGGGCGCTGACGTTTGTAAAGGCGGCGGAAAAGATACCGCCGCGGAAAGTGGTGGCGGGTAATCCGGCGAAGATATTGAAGGAGGTTAGTGAGGAGATGTTGAAATGGAAGACCGAAGGGACGGCGCTTTATCAGGCTTTGCCCGGCGAAATGCGCGAGAGCTGGAAGGAATGTGAGGCCGGGAAGCCTGAGGGGGATAGGCAGAGGATGCAGGAAATAAGAGAATATGTTCATAAAGGGGTTCATCCGGACCCGGGACGTTACAGGCCATGGAAGAACAAGCACGATGAACCCCAGGATGGTCTGGTAAAAGAGCCTGAAGCCGAATATGGCAGAAGGCAGTTTACAATCGAAGATTATCTCAATCTGGAGAAGGATTCGGACTTTAGACATGAATATTACCGGGGCGAGATTTTTGCCATGGGCGGGGCCAGGCCGGAGCACAACAGGATAATATCTAATTTGATGATTTTCCTGGGCCCAAAAGTTCGGAGAAAGTCCTGCGATATCTTTGGCAGTGACCAACGGGTGCATATTCCGGCCAATTCTCTGTTTACCTATCCTGACCTGGTGATCTTTTGTGGTCAGCCCACTTTTTACGACGATAACATGAGCCTGACGAATCCTACTGTCCTTGTCGAAGTGTTGTCGTCTTCGACCAGGGATTACGATAGAGTAACTAAATTAAAGCTGTACCAGGATATCCCCAGCCTGCAGGAATACCTGGTGATCGACCCCCGGCCTTATCTGGCAGAGCACTGGCAAAAGCATGCAAAAAAAGGATGGGAGCTGCAAAAGTACGATCAGCCAGCAGATCACTTCCTGATTCGAACTATTGATGTTAAAGTGCCGCTGGAAGAGGTCTACAGGAATATCCAGGCTATGAAAAAGGTCTAATGAACTATATTTGCCGTTCAAACAGGGCGTGTGGAGAAATCAAATTTTGTCGATCAGATCAGGATCTTTTGCCGCAGCGGACATGGCGGGGCAGGCAGCAAGCACTTCATGCGTACCAAGTACAATGCGATGGCCGGGCCCGATGGCGGGGATGGCGGCCGGGGCGGGCATATCATCCTCCGGGGCAGTAAAGATCTGTGGACTCTTTTGCATTTGCGTTATTATAAGAATGTGCTGGCGGAGAACGGCGAACCCGGCGGCGGCAGCAATTGCACGGGACGGTTTGGAAAGGACATCATCATCGAGGTGCCGTTGGGAACGATTGCCAGGGATGAAGAGACGGGCAAGAAAGAGGTGGAAATCCTGGAAGACGCTCAGGAGGTCATTTGGTTGAAGGGTGGAAGGGGGGGTCTTGGCAATGCCAATTTCGCGACGCCTACCAATCAGGCTCCCGAGCATGCCCAGCCGGGATTGCCGGGGGTCGAGGGTTGGAAGGTATTGGAGCTGAAGGTTCTTGCGGATGTGGGTCTGGTAGGTTTCCCGAATGCCGGCAAATCGACTTTGCTCTCGGTAATGACGGCCGCCAGGCCCAAAATTGCCGATTATGCATTCACTACGCTGACCCCGCAGCTGGGGATGGTAGAATATCGTGACGGGCGTTCGTTTTGCATGGCGGACCTTCCCGGGATCATCGAGGGTGCGGCCGAAGGAAAGGGCCTTGGTCACCGGTTCCTGCGACATATCGAACGAAACCCCGTGCTGCTCTTTATGATACCGGCGGATAGTAAGGACCATGCGGGTGAGTTCCGCATCCTGCTGGGTGAGCTCGAAAAATATAATCCTGAATTGCTCCACAAACGATTCGTAATTGCGATCAGCAAAAGCGATATGCTGGATTCCGAGTTAAAGGAAGCGATTGAAAAAGAATTGCCGGCCGACATTCCACATCTCTTCATCTCCTCCATAACACAGCAGGGGATTGTCGAACTTAAAGATCTTTTGTGGAATGTCCTCCATGAAGATCCGATTTAACCTAAAGTTTATATAGATTTATAGAATTTTTTCTATTTTTGGTATACTTTTGGTGCGTATTAATATATCTCCCCGCAGCCTGTTCTGATTGCTGCCGCCGATTGCCGGCTTACTCTCCGATTGTTGTCCCGAGATTGTCGTCTAAGGTTGTTGTCTAAAGATTTTTCCTGCTAATGGTTGTTGTGCCGATGAATTTCGTCACTAAAAACCCATTTATATGAATTCTTTTTTCAACGCCGTTATTGGCAGGCTCACCCTGGGAATCGCCTTTTTGATGACTATCGGTACGGCGAGTGCTCAAACGGGCGCCGCGGGGGTGGACAGCAGTACGAATCCCGGTTCGGGCCCCGGTGCAAATTCCGCGGTGGTCAACTACCTGGGCGCACAGGATGACATGCTGATCTTCAATGTCTCGTACAACAACCCCGGTGGCAAAAAATTTGTGGTCCTGATCACTGACCAGCAAGGGAACCAGCTATATCAGGACATATTCAGGGATAAGTCCTTTTACCGCCAGTTCAGGGTGCCCAAAACGAATAAAGACGTCATCACTTTCGCCTTTCGCAGCGGGCAGAATGCTCCCGTCGAAAAGGAGTTTGCGGTGAACGTCAACAGCCATATTGTCCAGGAAGTCGCTATTAAAAAACTTTAAAAGATCTATCGTATGAATGCAGTTACGTTAACAAAACCGATCATTGCTTTTCTGTTGAGTGTCATGCCTGGCGGCCACCCTGCCGGCCCCGCCGAGGTGAAGTATATCCCGGTGAGTGAGAATCAGGGAGTATTCCATGTCGCTTATAACAATGCGGCAGGCGATCGCTTCGTGCTCGAGATACTGGATCAGGATGGGGATGTGCTATTTCAGCATACCTTTACGGATAAGGAATTCAGCAGGAATTTCCAGTTAGCCGACCAGGATAGCTACCCCAGGCTTGTGTTCGTGTTCCGCAACCTGGGTGATCATTCCTCCCAGCGGTTCGAAGTCGAAACGGCCAGCCATGAAGTAGAGGATGTAGTTGTCCGGGAGATAAAATAAGACCCCAAAAAACACGGCCATCACTTTTACGGTGATAGCCGTTCAATATAGTGAGGATGTCCGGTGTTGGGGGTCCGGCGCTGGAGTCGGATATCGAGTGCCGGGGGGGTCCGGTATTGGGGTCGGGTATCTGGTGCTGATTGCCGAATCGCCGGGGCTCATTGCCGGATCGCCGGTGTTGCTATTGGATTATAGCAGGGCCGGTTTGCCGGGTGGAATTGATGACCCTGGTTACTTCGGTAAAGCTCATCGACTTTAATTCCTGCGGCGTCAGCTTGGTTGTAGCCAGAACCGATCCGGGGATTACAACATACCGGAAGAAGGTACCATCCTGGGTAAAATCGCCGAGACCGCCTTCATCGATCGGAAGCGACTGGATAAGGAGGCTGCCCACCTCGATGGTCGTGTATACGCCATAGTCCGTAGCCAATTCAGCCACCGTATCCTGAGCGTTGGAGCCGTTTATATTCCCGACAACGCCCAGGTAGCTCAGAACAACTCCGTCATTGACAACTGCCGAGGTAATAGCGGCGTTATTGACCAGCTGTTCGTAGGTAGAATCGCCATATTGGTCAACAGAGATAGTGAATGTCGGCGCGAACCAGCCGGAGGTATAAACACTATCAGTTCCCTGCGTAATATTATTAGTGGTCTTATTACAACCGGTCAGAGAAAAGAAGGCGATCACAGGAGCGGCGAGGAGGAGGAATTTCAATTTACTCACAAGATTTAATTTTAAGGTGAACGATATTTTGTTTGTCTATTTTAGGACGGATACGCAAAATTGGCAAAAAGGTCTATAGAAAATCGGTAAAACAGAAATTTTTCCCGGCAAATGCGATAATTACTTTTTTGGGCGCGCGTTCGACGCTTTCTTTTTAGCTTTTATCGCCGGGCTATTGTCCTTTAAACGCCAAAGGTACATACAAGCGTATGTACGGTAGGGGCTCCATTTGCCGGAAATTTGGAGTAATTTTTCCCGAAAGGCCTTTTTGTCTTGTCTGTCAAGCTTGTAGACCCGGATCATAGCATTTTGAATACCCCAGTCGTCGATGGCGAATACGTCTTCCCTGCCGAGGCCGAACATCAGAAGCATTTCGGCGGTCCATCTGCCCACCCCTTTGATCTGCGTCAGGTAGGCTATCACTTCCTCATTGTCCAGCTTATCCAGCTTCTTGTGATCAAGTCCTTTTTCCACGGCGAAGCGGGCTACATTCAAAATATAAGCAACCTTTGAATTGGAGAGCCCGATTGCCCGCAGGGTTGCAGGCGGGGTGTTCAGCATTTGTTCCGGAGATGGGGCCTTGCCTCCGAACAGGTCGAGGAACCGTTGCCGGATAGTGTGGGCTACTTTGGTCGAAAGCTGCTGGCTCATGATCGATGCGCAGAGATAGAAGACCATGTCTTTTTGTTTGGCGATGGTCAATGGTTCGGCATGCTGGTCGATGAGCTTTTTCAAGCGCCGGTCTTTGACGAGATGGGTGAGGTGTTCCATGTGGGGTTAAAATTAGAAATTTGCGGAATGTCCCTGCAAATAATTATGACGGATGACGGGTCGAATTCGATCGCGACGGATAAGGGGTTGAGCTATCACTCGACGTTGGGGGCGTTACAGGAGTCCCGGCATATTTTTATCAATGCGGGGTTGGTGCCGGTGCTTTCCCGGGGTGCGGGGCCGGTAGCGGTTTATGAGATGGGGTTCGGTACGGGGTTAAATGCCCTGCTCACGCTGATCGAAGCCGCGGGGCGCCCCGTATATTACGAGGCGGTGGAGACGGTCCCGCTTGGGATGGAGATCGTTGAGGGTCTGAACTATTGTGAGCGGCTGGAGGCGGGCGGCCGGGAGGCCGGCAGGTTGGAGGCTGCCAGGCTGGGAATGCCGGGGCTGGGGGCTCCAGGGGTGGGGG
>DATJMG010000145.1:0-3843 GCA_035508835.1 Puia sp. | reverse complement strand
TGATCTTTTGAACGGCTTCGGCAATGGCTTTTTCCGCATTCGCGATCAATGTATCTTCCTGCGCACCCGGCGCGACCATTTTACTTCCGATGGATTGTTGCGCCTGCCGCAGTTGCGATATTGGCGTTACCTCGAAGGGGTTATCGACCAGCCCCTGCCGATCGGAGGGTTTGCCGTTTATGAATTCACGGATCGATTTTATTTCATCCTGCATTTTGGTCGTCATCTTCCGCAATGAATCGATGTCTTTTCTTTCGAGTCCTTTTAGCTCATTGAGAATCTTGGTGCAAATTTCGTCCGTTTCGGTCAGCCGGTCCATTCCTTCGGTTAATTTGTCCGAGGATCTTTGTAAACGGTCGTACAGGGCTCTTTGCGCCAGCTTTATTTCATTTCGATCGCCCAGCCTTGGATCGTCTTTTACGGTCACTGATGTCGAGTCGCTGGCCCCGGCATAGGTGATCACCAGTTTATACGTTCCGGGCAATACTTGTAAGCCGCCCGGTTCCGGTGCGCCGGGTGGCGGTTTGGGCGAGCCCGGCCGACGGTGGCCTTTTTCTTCCATTCCCCAATACTGACGGTTGAACCCGCTATCGACATTCCACCGTAAGGTTCTTATCAACTCATTTTTATCGTTATAGATCCTTACTCTGGCGCTATCGCCTTTTTTGCCTGCGCCTTCCGCGCCCCGCCAGGGTCCTGATCCGCCTCTGCGACGGCCGCTTTGTGGTTCTTCGGGAGCGGGGCCGGGTTGTACGCTGTCCGCTTTCATCGTTCGTTTCTTCGGTTTATTTACAAAAAATGAAATTTCGGCTCCCCTTTTACGGTTCCCGGCTTCGTACAAACCATCCACACTCCATTCATAACCGGTTGCGGGTCTGAATTGTGCCTGATACGCGTCAGGCGCAGGAAAGACGGTAATCGTACCGGTGATGGCGCTGCCCCTGTCCGCTGCTATTTTTCTGAACGGACGAATGTCGTCGAATATCCACAGCGATCTACCGAATGTCGCAACTACCAGATCGGCCTCTCTATCCTGGATGGCCATATCGTATGTGGAAACAGAAGGATAGCTATTTTTCCATTGCTGAAAGGTCGATCCGTTGTCAAAACTTATCCATAAACCGTTTTCGGTGCCGACAAAGATCAGATTTGGCTCAACGGGATCCTCGATCATACAAAGCGCATAACCTCTTACCTTATTTTCATCCACCATCCTTTTCCATGTTTTCCCATAATCGGTTGTACGGAAAATATATGGTTTGAAGTCGCCGCGGCGATAGTCGTTGGCCACGACAAACGCTTCGCCCGGGTTGTAGCGGGATGCCGTTATCTGGGGTATCCAGCAACCTGCCGGCAAGCCGGGGATCTTGCCGCGGAAATTTTCCCAGGTCTTGCCGCCGTCTCTTGTCAGTTGCACGTTGCCATCATCCGTTCCTGCCCAAATGAGACCTTGTTGTTTCGGCGATGGAGAGATAGTAATGATCGTGCAATGCGTTTCCGCTCCGGTAATGTCCAGTGTCAGCCCGCCTGTTGTCTGGAATGCTTTGATCTCCGTCGAGTCGTTGGTGGTCAGATCGGGGGAGATGATCTCCCAGCTTGCCCCTTTGTTGACGCTCTTATGTAAGAACTGACTGCCGAGATAAATTGTTTTTTTGTCAAACGGATCCTGCGCCATGGCTGTATTCCAGTTGAATCGCAGCATCAGCTTTGGGTCCAGGGCCGGCGGTTTTATAAACCAGCTCTCGCCGGTCTTCCAGTTCCGGCGTTCAGCAAATCCGCCCTGGCTTTCACTGTATACCCAGCTTGCGTCTTCCGCATCCGGCATGACCTCAAAGCCGTCGCCGCCACCGATATTATCCCAATAATCATTGCGGATACCGCCGCTGATCCAGGTATAGGCGGGCCCATGCCAGCATCCGTTATCCTGCATGCCGCCCATGACGTGATAGGGTATTTCGTTGTCCGTATTCACATGATAAAATTGACCAACCGGAATTTTGTCATCAAAGGACCAGTTCTTCCCCCGGTCATGCGTGATGCCGATGCCGCCGTCGTTGCCTTCTATCATAAAGCTCCCGTTCTTTGGGTCTATCCACCAGGCATGATGATCCGGATGGATACCGGAATAAGGGATCAGCGTGGTGAATGTCTTGCCGCCGTCTTCACTTACATCCACGTGGTCATGGATATTGTAGATCCGGTTTTCATTTTGGGGATCGACGCGGATATCCTGAAAATAGAAGGGGCGGTTCGTTACCACCCTGGGATCATTTGTAACCAATTGCCACTTCGCGCCGCCATCGTCGCTTTTGTATAAGCCATTTTTGGTTGCTTCCACCAAAGCATACACGCGGCTTGGCTGGTTGGTGGCGAACGCCAGGCCGATCTTCCCATATTCGCCATCGGGCAAACCGTCTTCTTTACCTAATTTTTTCCAGGTCTTACCTCCATCGATGGTCAGGTACAGCCCGCTGCCGGGGCCGCCGCTTTTAAAATCCCATGGGGTGCGGTGATGCTGCCACATGCTCGCCAGCAGACGGTTGGGATTGGACGGGTCCATTACCAGGTCGCTGCAGCCTGACGTGTCGTTGGTGTATAAAATTTTTGTCCAGGTCTCACCGCCGTCGGTTGTTTTAAAAACTCCCCTGTCCGGATGTATGCCATAGGGATTTCCGATGGCGGCAACATAAACCGTATTTGGATCGACCGGGTCGATGACGATACGATGGATGTTCCTTGTCTTCTCCAGCCCCATTCGCTTCCATGTTTTGCCCGCATCCAGGCTTTTAAAGATCCCTTCGCCAATATTGACGGAGTTCCGGGGATTACCTTCTCCTGTTCCCACCCAAACAATATTTGGATTGGATTGCTGCACGGCAACCGTACCTATGTTCTGTGTCGGCTGATCATCAAAAATTGGCGTCCAGGTATTGCCGCTGTTCTCCGTCTTCCATACGCCGCCGGATGCCGCGCCGAGGTAAATGATGTTGGGGTTGTCGAGCACGACGTCGATGGTGGTGATCCGGCCGCTCATGCCGGCGGGGCCGATGTTGCGAGGTTGAAGGTCTTTAAATTGTTCGAGGCTGACTTTCTGGGCGGTTGCAAATAAGCAGATCAGGGCACTGCCTACGCATAGCAGAGTCGATTTTCTCATGGAGCGTGATGATTTGATCATTTAAATCTATTGAAAAATATTCGCTGGATAAGCAGTTCGTCCTTTCTCGTCAATAATATATATGATAATGGTAATATGAATTGCCGGGCATGCTGCCAAAGGTGGGTGCGCAAGCGGGAGGACAGGGTTACATCGGCCATCTCCAGGCGAAACCTGCAGCGAGGTAATGCTGATAACTGAACGGGTGTGGGCTATTCGATGAGAGGAAGGTCGGCTGGTAGAGTATGTCAAGCCTGAAGTATCGGCTGATCCGATATTGCGCGGAAAAGCTGAACCCTATCCCCGGGCGGCTTATTGTTCTGTTCACATTTACCGTATCGCCAATTGTCACTTTTGACCAAATAAGGTCCGAGAAACTGAGCCCATACCCCAGATCAAAGCTGCCGATGACGTGGCTGTTTCGGACACTGATATAGCCAATATGTCCTGAGTAGTAATATCCAACGCCGATGCGATCGGCGAATACGCTGGTTCCCACACCCAGGGAAAGAGACATATATCGATTCGTTTGATAGAAATAGTCGAGGCCGGCCCCTAGTCCAAGAGGACCTTCGGGTGCAGATCGTCCCTCCGGGGAGGTCAGGCTGAAGGCATTGATGAAGGGGACCGATAGGGAGAAGGACATCGTTCGTTTGGGGACAGGCGCAAACCGTCGCAACATTATCGCG
>DATJMG010000144.1:0-9024 GCA_035508835.1 Puia sp. | reverse complement strand
AGCCGGTGGCGGCCAGGTTTCGCATCAGGGTGAAGAAGGCGATGCCCTGGTCCATCCCGGGCTTATTGGTTTTCCTCAAAGGGTAGGCGATCTCTTCGACCAATTCCATTTGCTGGGGCTGAGTGCAATCTTTGAACGGCTTGTCATACCGGTTGAGGCATTGCATATCCAGCCAGCGAAGACCGCCGCGCATCGGGGTCTGATGTTCCGGGACGTCCTTGACGATGAATTCGATGAATTCGGGAACTTTGGCGTCGGAGGCGCTGCCGCTGATCTCGTCGCGGGGGATGATAATATCACCGAGGATAGTGATCGTGGCTATTTCATCCGGGGTAAAGAAGGTTTTACCGGAGATATCTTTCATATGTGCCAGTTCTTCCGGCATACGATTGAATCCGCTTGGGTTCAGCGCTGCGTCGGCGGCTGTGGTGGCGGTGCTGTCGGTGCCGGCAGCTGCGGGCTTTTCGGTGCCGGTATTGCAGGCTTCGGCGAGGGCGCCGGCGGAGACGGTGCCTATGAGGATTGTCTTGATGCTCTTTCTTCTGTCCATAATGATATTAACTTCAAAATTCGAATTTCCTATTCTATTAATATTTATCTTATAAATATTAAGTTATAAGTATTAGGATATATTACGTTTTTTCATTTCGTCAACGATGTATTCGCTGGTGCGCATCGAGAGGGCCAGAATGGTCCAGGTGATGTTCTTGTCGGCCTGTGAGACAAACGGACCGCCGTCGACGCAAAAGAGGTTCTTCACTTCGTGGGCTTGACTCCATTTGTTCAGGGGGGATGTCCGGGGATCGTTGCCCATGCGGACGGTACCGGCCTCATGAATAATATTACCGGGGGCGTGAAGGCCCCAATTGTTGTGCGGTCCGTCGTCGTCGCCCCAGATATTCTGTGCCCCCATGGCGTCAAGGATCTCTTTGAAGGTCTTTTTCATATGCCTGGCCTGCTTGATCTCATATTCCGAGTGGCTGGTATTAAAGCGCAGCACGGGGATGCCGTATTTGTCCACGACATCGCGATCGATCTCGCAGTAGTTTTCGTACCGGGCGATCGCTTCACCGCGGCCGGCCATGCCGACGTGGGCGCCGAAGAAATAGCGGTAGTCTTCCTTCAGGGAAGCGCCATAGCCGCCTCCTTCCTTATTTTTTCCTTTGACGGGGAATTTACCGTTGAGATCCTGGATGTCCCAGCTGAAGCCATAGACGGGTTGGCCGAAGCCACCGCCGAATTCGATATGATAACCACGGGGGAAATCCAGCTTTTTGTTGTCCAGCCACCAGGGGGCATAGACGTGCATGCCGCCGACACCGTCTTCATTGTAGCGCTTGCGGTCGAAGAGTTCGGGGATGATCCCGCCCATATCGGCGCCGGTGGAGTCGTGCAGATAATGGCCGACTGTCTTGCTCCCGTTGGCGAGACCGTCGGGATAGCGTGCGGACTTCGAGTTGAGCAGCAGCCGGGCGCTTTCGCAGGCGCTCGCTGCGAGGAGGACGGTCCGGCCGGAGACCTGGTATTCCTGGTTATCGGTCTTATTGATATAGGAAACGCCGGTGGCAAGGCCCTCTTTATTGGTCAGCACTTCGCGGGCCATGGCATCGGTTACCAGATCGAGGTTGCCTGTCTTCAGCGCGGGGATCACGAGGACGGAGGAAGATGAAAAGTCGGCGTAGATCTTGCAGCTGCGGCCGCACTGGGCGCAATAGAAGCATTGACCGCGTTCGCTGTTGATAGATTTGGTGAGGATGGAAAGTCTTGAAGGGATGACGGGGACGCCGACTTTTGCGCCGGCCCTCTTGATCATCAGCTCATGCAGACGGGGTTTGGGCGGGGGGAGGAAAAAGCCGTCAGGGTCGTTTGGCAGCCCTTCGTTTGTTCCGAATACGCCAAGCAGCTTGTCGATCTTGTCGTAATAGGGTTTGACGTCATCGTAGCCGATGGGCCAGTCGTCACCGAGGCCATCGATGCTTTTGCGTTTGAAATCCTTTGGCCCGAAACGGAGGGATATGCGGCCCCAGTGGTTGGTGCGGCCGCCGAGCATGCGGGCCCGCCACCATTCCCAGGCGATAGTCCCGGGGGCTCCGGTCTGCGTGTAAGGCTCGCCGTCAACTTCCCAGCCCCAGTAGCAGCCGTCGAAATCGCCAAAGGGTCTGAATCTGGTGTCCTTGCCACGGCGGGGTGATTCCCATGGGTTGCGCAGCTGGTTGGAATCTTTGCGGGGGTCAAACATCGGACCGGCTTCGAGGAGGCAGACTTTTAGTCCGGCGTTGGCGAGGACATAGGCAGCCATGCCTCCGCCTGCTCCTGAACCTACAATAACTGCGTCGTAAACCTTGGGTTGCTTCTTGATCTGGAGGTCTCCCATGTGCTGATAGTGAGCTTAAATAGTAATAATAAAAAGTAAATTTAAAGGTTTAGCGATATAGCTGCCTATTTTTATTTTCGTTCGGCCGAGGATTTGTCCCGAATCGCCTTGAACTCGGAGCCGGGCTTCCATTCCGGCCATGCGCGGCTATTGGCAAGCTTTTCGCCGATGGCATATACCAACTCGATATCCTGCAGACCGCCGGTGAGGTCCCAGGTGGAGTCGATCTGGTCCGAGGGCTGGTGATAGCGTTCGGCGGTGTACTCGTCATGCTTCTTTTTGCCGTAGGGGATGCCGCGGGTGAGATCGTCGACACCTCCGTCTGCGGTAAGAGAGGGCACGCCGCCGCGGGCAAAGCTAAAGTGGTCGGAGCGGAAATAGTGGCCGGCTTCGGGATGGTCTTCGGGTGCTACATAGCGCCCATTCTTTCTGGCTGCATCCGCGAGATAATCCTCCAATTCGGATTGACCTTTCCCGCTGTAAGTAATATCCTTTGTAGGACCGTAGGTATTCACCACGTCGATGTTCAGGTCGGCTACGGTTTTTGCCAGCGGATAGACGGGGTGCTCCGAGTACCATGCCGATCCCAGCAATCCCTGTTCTTCGGCGGTGACGGAGAGAAAGACGATGGTCCGTTCCGGTCGGTGCGGCAGGGTTTGGAATGCTTTGGCGATCTGCAGCAGGGAGGCGGTACCGCTGGCATTGTCGGCTGCGCCGTTGTAGATGGAGTCGCCTGATGCATTGGGTTTTCCGATCCCGAAATGGTCCCAGTGGGCGGAGTAGATGAGGTATTCATCGGGATATTTGGCGCCGGGGATTTTCGCGATGACGTTGTGGGATACATTATAAATCTCTTTAACCTTTACCGAAGCGGATACCTGAATATTCAGGGGCACTGCTTTAAAGCCGGGGTGCTGCGCAGCGACGAGTAGCCCGCTGTCTTTTCCGGCGGCGGCGAGGAGTTTGCCCGCGGTTTCGCCGGTGATCCAGCCCTGGACGGTCAGCTGATAGGAGGGGTTGTTCCGCCTGTCGAGGTGAAGCTTGACACCGCCATTGGAGCTTTGAATCACCTGGAAAGGGTAGGAGGCTGCAGCCGTGTTGTGGATGATGAGGCAGGCTTTGGCGCCCTGGCGGATCGCTTCTTCATACTTATACGTCCAGCGACCGTAATACGTCATGGTATGGCCCTTGAACAGCGAGGAGTCATAAAATCCCGGGTCATTGACCATGACGAGAACCGTCTTTCCTTTCACGTCGACCCCCGCATAGTCGTTCCAGTTATATTCCGGCGCAACGATGCCGAATCCCGCGAAGACGACGTCGCTCTTATCGAGGGTATTGACGGAATCCGGTCTTTCGGTCCAGAGAACGAAGTCATCCAGATTTTTGAAATCCTTCTTTCCCTTTTTGGAAATGAGCTGCAGCGTGGAGGGAGCGGCGGGGCTGATCTCGACCAGCGGCACATCTTGCGTGTAGCTATTCCCGTTACCCGGCTCCAGCCCCAGGGCTGTGTAGGATCTGACCAGGTAGTCGATCGTTCTTGTTTCGCCGGGGGTAAAGGGGCGTCTACCCTGAAAGGAGTCGCTGGCCAGGATGCGGATGGATGCGGCGAGGGTGTCTTTGTTAAAGGAGGCGAGGCCGGGATCGCTTCCGGTATCGGTATTGGAATGACATCCGGCCAGGGCAATGAAGGTATACAAGATGAAGTGCGAGCGGATCCGGCGCATAAGCTGTTGTTTAGGTTGGGATAAAGTTAAGGAATGCGCGTCATTTGCTTTGCAGCCAGGCGAGGGCGGCGGAGCAGGCGGGGTCGGGGTCGGTGGGGCGGCCCGCGTCGGCAGCGGGATCGGTATCTGCGCCGGCGGCGGGGATCAACTGATCGGGCTGGATGCGTCCGTCGCAGACATGGCCGGCGAAGTCGGCTTCCTGGCATACGGTCAGCACCAGCATGGACTGGTCAGAAAGGGGATAAGTGGCGTTGGCGGTGGTGAGTCCTGCGGTCGGCTGCCCGATCAGACAGGTCTGTTCCCTGCCTTTGAAGGCCAGGGCTACGATCTCGCCGGCGCTCACGGTCCGGCGACCGGTCAGGACAACGATGGACTTGCGGCTAGCGTGGGTATGGTAGCCATGGTCTTCACTAACCCGGCAGCGTACGTGGCGACCCTGGCAGGCCGAACCATCATAATACGAGATGGGTATTCGCTCCCCGGAAGCGACAAAATAGCCATAGACGCCATCGCCAAGCAGCGGACCGATGCCGGCGAGCATAGGCCAGCAGTTACCACCGGTGTTGTTGCGGAGGTCGATGATCCAGCGGGTGATATGGCGGGAATCCAGCCGGGCGATGACGGCCTGAAGGCTGTCGGCAATGTGTTCGCAGACGAGGGAATCGGTAGTTCTGACCCAGGGTATGGTTAAATAGCCGATGCTGTCCTTCAGCCACTCGCCGTGGATCTGGCCTACCAAATCTGCCAGATTGGCCGGGTCTTCCGGCGGCGACTCGTCACCGGTATACCGGGCGGCCTTGTCCGGGGGCATGATAAAGCTGTGCCGTTCGCCAAGCTGTTGAAAGCACCAGGTGATGGAGGCATAGGCGTCGTCGCAATTGCCGGCGTTGAGGAGTTGCCGGTGAGCCCGGGCGGTCAGGTCTTTCCAGTTAACGAGGTCCCGGCGATAATAATTTTTCTCCATGAAGTGCAGGGCCTGGTCCAGCAGCTGTTCGGCCTTTTGGCGGCAGGGAAGGGCGAGGGTATCGGGGTAGGCGGGGGTATTACGAAGGGCGGAGTTGTCCGGGGCGGCTATACCGCGGCTGAGCAGGAGAAGGAGGGCGGCTATGGACAAGAGAAGCTTCGGCATTTTATTAAGACAGGAAAGGCGTCGTTTTCCATGCAAGATCGGAAAATATTTTTGGCTCCCGCGGCAAAACAAATTACATTCGAACTCATCAAACAATCTGACGATCATGAGCCATTCCCGCAGAACATTTCTGAAAAATACCGCGCTGGCGATCTCTGCTGCCAGCTTTTTGCCCGGCGAGACCTGGGCCGCACGGAAGAAGAAAGAAGTAGTCGGTGTCCAATTGTATTCGGTCCGGGGCTATATGGGCAAGGATCCCGCCGGAACGCTGAAGAAATTAGCCGATATGGGTTATGTTTATGTCGAACATGCCAACTATGTCGGCGGCAAGTTCTATGGTTATGCCCCGAAAGATTTCAAAGCTTTACTGGACAGTCTGGGGCTGAAGATGCACAGCGGTCATACGCCATTCGGTCCGGCTGACTATGATATGGACAAAAAGGAATTTACCGATGTGTGGAAGCAAACGGTTGAGGATGCCGCCATTGTCGGGCAGCATTATGTGATCAGCCCCTGGCTGGACGAGAGCTGGCGGAAGACGTATGACCAGCTGCTGGGTATTATGGACATCTTCAACAAGAACGGCGAGCTATGCAAGCAGCATGGCATGAAGTTCGGCTATCACAATCACGATTTCGAGTTCAGCCAGACGCTGAATAATCAAAAGATCTACGATATCATTATGCAGCATACCGATCCGAAGCTGGTCGCCCAGCAGCTGGATATGGGTAATCTGTACAATGGCGGTGCAGTCGCGGCCGGCATCGTGAAGGAATATCCCGGAAGATACGAGCTCATGCACGTGAAGGACGAGATCAAGGCCACTTCGGGTAGCGAGAAATATGAGAGTACGACCCTTGGGGACGGGATCGTGGGGACTAAAGATATCTGCGATCTTGGAAGGAAAGGGGGCACGCAGTATTTCATCATCGAGCAGGAGTCATATCAGGGTAAGGATCCGCTCGATTGCTGCAAGACCGATCTGGAGACGATGCATAAATGGGGTTATTGATAGCTGAAGGTAGCTTTCTTATCCCCGATCATGACGTCGAAATCGCCGGGCTCCGTCACGGTGTGCAATTCGGCGTTGACAAAAGCCAGGTCGTTCTTATCCAGCGTGAAGGTTACCGACTGTGACTCCCCGGCTTTCAGGGTGATCTTTTTGAACGCGCGCAGCCGGAGCATGTTCGGCGTAATGCTCGCGTAATGTTCGTGGGTATAGAGCTCCACGGTTTGTTTGCCGTCGCGGCTGCCGGTGTTCTTTACCGTGATGCTGACCGTGAGTTTGCCTGTGGCGCTGAGTTTGTCGCTGCTGAGGCGCAGGTCACTGTATTCAAACCGGGTATAGCTCAATCCCCAGCCGAAGGGGAACAGCGGGTCATATCCGGAGCCGCGATCGTCATTGAACACTTCCCGCACGTCTTCCGTCGGCTTGCGATCGTAGAGTACCATTTCACCCATGCTTCTCGGGTAGCTGAAGGGCAGGCGGCCGTCGGGGTTGTAGTCCCCGGCGAGGACGTCGCTGATGGCTTCCGCCGTTTTGCGCCCGCTCCAGTAAGCCATGAGGATCCCTTTCATCAGGGGTGCGATGGAGGTGATGAAACGGGGTCTTCCTTCCGTCAGCACGAGGATGACGGGTTTGCCGGTTGCGGCTGCCGCCCGGGCGAGGGCCAGCTGGTTATCGGGCAGGGCCAGGTCCCGGATATTACCGGGGCTTTCGGCATAGGCGTTCT
Source organism: Puia sp. (assembly GCA_035508835.1). Lineage (GTDB taxonomy): Bacteria > Bacteroidota > Bacteroidia > Chitinophagales > Chitinophagaceae > Puia. The sequence continues at coordinate 2,061 of DATJMG010000144.1, read as the reverse complement.
CGCCGAGGCAGAGGATGATCACGTCTGTGCCGGCAGCGGCGGTCTTTAGTGTGGTAGTATCGTAGTTGGCGGGGTTATCGAATCCTTTGACCGAACTGGTCATAACGTTGCCCGCCCCGAACTTGTCTTGCAGCGCATCCACGATCGTCTTACTGTCAGCGGGGTACCAGCGTTCATCGTTACCCTGCCAGGTATAGCTCCAGCAACCATTGAGGGCGCTGATGCTTCGGGCTGCGGGGCCGGCGACGAGGATCTTTGCGGCGTGGGCGAGCGGCAGGATGTTAGCGTCGTTCTTCAGCAAGGTGATGGCTTCGCGGGCTGCCTGCAGGGCCAGGGTCTGGTATTCGGGGCGGCCGAAGTTGGCGGCAGCGGCGTCTTCGGGATAGGGATTGTCGAAAAGCCCCACCTTTTCTTTCAGGGTAAGGATGCGTCTGACGGCGTCATCGATCCGGCTCATCGGGACCTCGCCCTTTTGCACGGCTTCCTTCAAGAGGTTGAAGAAGGAGAAATCGTTCGGCACCATGCTCATGTCGATGCCGGCATTAATCGCCATTACGACGGCGGCGCGGGGAGTGGGGGCTACGTCGTGGCGGGTATGGAGGCGGATGATGTCCTCCCAGTCGGTGACGATCAGTCCTTTGAAGCCCAGCTCTTTTCGCAGCACATCAGTCAGCAGGTATTTGCTGGCGTGGACGGGAGTTCCGTTGATCTCGCCGGAATTGACCATGAGCGTTGAGGCGCCTGCTTTTACCGCTGCCCGGAACTGGGGCAGATAGTATTCGCGCATTTCGATCTCCGGCATATAGATGGGTGTGCGGTCCTTACCGGTGCGGGACGCGGAATAGCCCAGGTAGTGCTTCATGCAGCTGGCGACGGCGGTTGGGGATCTCAGCCCGTCTCCTTCGTAGGCTTTGATGACTGCCGTCCCCATCGTTGTCCCGATATAGACGTCTTCACCGTAGGTTTCCGGGAACCGCGACCACAGCGGCTGACGGCCGCAGTCCAGTACGGGTGCAAAGTTCCAGCGCACGCCGGAGGCCCGGAGTTCTTTCGCGGCAACCCTGGTGATCGCTGCGGCGAGCTCGGGGTCACGGGTGGCGGCCATCGCAATATTCTGGGGGAACAGCGTAGAGTTCAGCGTATAGGTTTGTCCGTGAATGCCGTCCAGCCCGTAGATCACGGGGATCTTCAGCCGGGTCTTCGCGGCGTCATTCTGGATCTGCGTGATGACCTTTCGCCATTGGTCGACTGTCAGGGCATGATCGGTTACGTTCAGGATGGAGCCGACCTTGTATTTTTCAACGGCGATGGCCAGCTTTGCCGTATCGAGTACGCCGTCCTGCGGCGTTGATATTACTCCCAGGGTCACCTGGGTCATCTGGCCGATCTTTTCGTCGAGGGTCATTTTACCCAGGAGGGCTTCGACTTTGGCGGAAGACTGAGGATGGGCGAAGCGAGGTATAAGGGCGGTAAGGAGCAGCAGGATAGCAATTTTTCTCATATATATGCTAAAACGTTATTGTTTAAAGATAAGGTCTTTCAGGCAGTCGTGGGCCGGAGCAGCGGCGGTTATTTTTTTTATAGTATCAATCAAACGGTTAAGTAAGCGCTTGCCATCGCATTCCGATACTGGCATGCTATTTACAGTAGATAAGAAAAGCGATGCCATGACTGAACAAATTTATTTACACGACAAGCAGGCAATTCGCAAGCTGCAGGACCTGGCAACGGAGATCAATATCTGCCTGTTTTGCTCAGGACCGATCGGCGGTGACCGGGAAAGTTGCAGGCCGATGGCGACGAGTGGGGTGGATGAGGAGGGCACGATCTGGTTCATGAGTGCCCGGAACAGTGAAAAGAACCATGAGATCGCGGTAGATCCGAATGTCAAGTTATATTATTCGCATCCGGGGAAGAGTAATTTCCTGATCGTAACGGGAATGGCCGACATTGTATATGACCGGGAGAAGATCAGGGAGCTATGGAACCCGCTCGATCGGACCTGGTTCAATGATGGGGAGGATGATCCGGATATCTCCCTGATCCGGGTGCGGCCGCAGC
>DATJMG010000143.1:0-11603 GCA_035508835.1 Puia sp. | reverse complement strand
TAGAACATGTGTTCGTGCAGGAGGACGAAACCGGGCAGCAGGGATTTCCCGGTAAGGTCAACGACCAGGGTGCCGGCAGGGGTGAAAAGGAGGTTTGGGATGTCGCCTGCAAACCGATGGCCAGGTAAAACCCGGCAAGGAGCAATTTTTTCATGAGCGGTTGGGTTTATTTATTCATTACGCAGCCATTCAGTTGCAAATATATGCGCAGCCAATCGGTTGCCCAAATTTTTTTTAGGGATGATCTCGAATGCCGGCTATTTTACGGTTACGATTATCCGGTCGGCGCCGGTGAGGCGGGGGGTGGGCAGGTCTTTGGTGCCATGGTCGGTATAGGTGGCGGTGAGGGTGTAGGTGCCGGGCCGGGAAAAATGAAGGATGCCGGTGGTGCCGAAGTACCAGGCGTGGTCGGGGCGCGCGGCGGACCGGAGGATCCAGCGGACGGTCGAGCGGATGGCGGCGGCAGTGAGTTCGGGGTGAGCGGGCATTTTTTCGGTGCCGGGCCAGATGCCGGAGGAGCCATTGCGGACGCGGTTGATCAGGGTGTCGGTGCTGGCGGCGGTTGCGGGGTAGCGTTTGGCGACCTCGAAGAAGGACGGCCCCAGGGATTTCGCGTTGAACTGGTGGCAGTTGAAGCAGTTGTCGGTGGCCATGATCCGGAGGGCGGAATCTTCTATGGCAGGGGGTATTTGTGCGGCGGGCGCCTTTGCGGCGGGCATTTTTTCGGCAGGCATTTCCGGGCCGGGCTTCGGACCGGGCTTTAGCCGCGTGACTTCCAGCAAGACTTCTTTGGGATTGATCTCATCGTACCGGGTGTCGCCGTCTTCCTGATCGGTTACATGGACCTGGTAGGCGGCAGGGGCGTTCATGTCCAGGACGGCATGATTGGCCGGTGATTCGATCTTTACGGTCGGAGGATGATTGGTTTGAAAGGGCAGGGCGAGGGAAAATGCGAGGAGAGCGGCAGTAAGTGTCTTGCGGGCTTCCATGGGCTATATTTTATCGATCTCTTTTGCGACGCGCTGGGCCGAGCGAAGGCAGGATTCCATTCCCCGGCTCATATTATCGGCGTAAGTGCCGGCGAAATACAGTCTGCCTTCCGGCAGCATGATCCGGGGCCAGAACTTGTGCATCTGGCCGATCGGGAAGGGTTCCATTTCGCAGGCGGGGGCATACTTATCTCTGGTCCAGTCGAGGGTGAGGGCCTGTTCGATGGTGTCCTTCTTTCCGGGATAGACCTGGCGGAAGGCAGCGAGTACCCGTTGGGGGGAGAGGCCGCCGGGGCCGAAGGCTTTGAGGATGATGCGGTTGCTGTCTACGCGGTTCGTTTCAACCCATATCGACGAAATATCGGGGTGCTCGAATTCCATGTTGATGCTGGGGATGCCGTCGTCGAGCCAGAATTTGGATGCCGCTTCGAAGACGTAGAAGGGGTGGGAGGAGTAGGGTAGGTTGTCTACGACATATTGTTTTTCGGGTGACAAGGCGGGGGTAACGGGGATGTTCCGGAATACGGGTAGCGTGATGCAGACGACGAGGGCATCGGCGCTGAGCTGTTCTTCGCCGGCATTATAAGGGCGGCAGGTTACGGTGACTCCCCCGGGGCTGTGTTGAATGGCCGTAACCGGATGATTCAGCCGGATGCGGCTACCCAGACGTTTGGCGAAAGCCATAGGCAGTTGTTCGTTGCCATCCTTGAGGTGAAAGGTCTCGCCTTCATTGATCGGGATCCCACGGGAATACATGAGCGAAAGGCGCCAGAGCGCATACAAGGCGTTCGTATTTCGGCCGCCCATGAAGCGGAGGGCAGTGGCGGAGGCGCCCTCTTTTTTATAGAGGTCGGCGACGGGGATGTTGTCGTAGTCGTCATAGCCCACACCGAAAGGCTGGTAGGGGTCGGCGAACTTGTCGATATAGCGACGGAGATAGAGGTCATGGAGGCCGTCGAAGGAGCCTGTGGAAAGGTATTGCACTTCACGGTCATTAAAGCCCATGGTCTTGAGAATCGAGGGGTCGCGGAGTTGTTCGGAGGTATAGAATTTGCCGCCGATCATGCTCAGCTTGTCCTTGTCATAGGCGGCGGTCGAACCTTCGGCGTTGGGATAGGGGATGGGTGTCAGTTTGAACTCGTCGGCATATTCGAAGAATTTTTCGTAGCCTGGTTTTGTAATATGGTCGGCGCCGAAGTCGGCATAGAGGCCGTCGGCCAGGCCGTCGCGACCGGTGAAGACGTGACCGCCATAGCGGCCGGAGGCTTCGAGTACGGTGACGTCGTGACCGCTTTTCATGAGCTCGTAGGCGCAGCATAGGCCGGTGATGCCGGCACCCGCGAGGAGGATCTTTTTGGGCGCGGGGGTGGGTCCGCCTGGCAGGGGCGTTGGCCCGGTTGCGTGGGATGCGGTCGGCGTGGCAGCGGATAGTTGCGGGGAGAGGGCGAGGCCGGTCCCGGCGGCAAGCGTATTTCGGATGAATTTTCGTCGTAACATAGGCTGTGAGGCTACAAGATAAGGAATTGCTTTCAATCCTGGAGGGGAGTGGCGGCTCGGACCCGGCGGGTTAGCAAGGGACGGCGATAGAAGACTTCGAGGGCCTTGAGAGGGGGATCGCATGGTGAATGGAAAGCCCGGCTGCAAAAAAATATTTTCGGTACATTTAATGACAATCAATTAACCTATGGCTTTTCAACCCTTAAGTCGCCGGATTGCGCTTGTCGCGTCCTTATATTTTTTCCTTGTTTTATCTTCCATTGGACAAGAAGCGGGGGATGCCCGGGGTACCCGGCTTTTGCGACAGCCCAGTCTGAGCGCGACGCAGATCGCTTTCGAGTATGGCGGGGACATCTGGGTTGTAGCGAAGGAGGGGGGCGAGGCCAGCCGGATCACGAGTACGGCGGCGGTGGAGAGCGATCCGCATTTTTCGCCGGACGGCAAATGGCTCGCGTTCACGTCGGATCGGAGCGGTTCACCGCAGGTCTATGTGGTGTCGGCGGAGGGGGGTATGCCAAGGCGGCTGACGTGGTTTCCTGCCGCTGCGAGCGCGCGGGGCTGGACGCCGGATGGCAAACGGGTGTTGTATAGCAGTCCGCGGGAGACGGCGCCGGTCGGTTACGGGCGGTTGTGGAGTTTAGCGGCTACCGGCGGGCCTTCCACGCTATTGCCTGCACCGCTGGGGTTTGACGGCTCCTACTCGCCGGACGGCAAGAAGATCGTGATCGACCGGGTCAGCCGGTGGGATGTGGAGTGGCGGCATTATCGCGGCGGGCAGAACACCCCGTTGCGGGTGATGGACCTGAATACGCTGGAGGAACAGGAGATACCCAGTCCGGACCGGTCGATGGATATCAGGCCCGTTTGGGTGGGAGATGAAGTCTATTTCCTGTCGGACCGGGATTTTTATGAGAATGTCTGGGCGTGGAGTGCGGGCAAAGGGTTGCGGCAGGTTACCCATGGGACGGAAGGGGATATTAAATGGTTGACGGGATATGGGGCACAGTTGGTGTATGAGCGGGGAGGGTATCTCTATTCGCTGGATCCCTTGAGCGGGAAGGGCAAGCAACTGACGATCGTGGTGCATGGGGACTTCCCCTGGGCCGAACCGCATTGGGAGAATGTTACAAAAATGATTGCCGATGCGACGATATCGCCTGCGGGAAAGCGCATTTTGATCGAAGCGCGCGGGGACATCTTCACAGTTCCGGTGGAGAACGGGAGCGTGCGGAACCTGACGCACAGCTGTGATGCCGCAGATCGCCGGCCTGTCTGGTCGCCGGACGGCAAACAGATCGCCTGGTTTTCGGATAAGGGCGGGGAAGGGTATGCCTTGTACATAACGGACCAGGAAGGCAGGACAGAGCCTCGCAAGATCCCGATCGGGGAATCGAAGCTGGGCTGGGAGCCTTGCTGGTCGCCCGATGGGAAATGGATTGCTTTCGAGGACAACAAGGTCCGGATACAGGTGTTGGAGGTTGCGACGGGCAGGATCGTCACGGCCGATGTCGCGGGTAATAATTTGCAACGGGGTTCGATGGGCCTGGTATGGTCGCCCGATTCCAAATGGCTGGCGTATACGAAGACGGCAGAGAATAATTTCGGGCGCATCACCGTGTGGTCGGTAGCTACCGGCAAGGCGCAGGCGCTAAGCGATCCGATGGCTGACGCCAGATCACCGGCCTGGGACAGGGATGGCCGGCATTTGTATTTCCTGGCCAGTACGGATGCGGCGCTCGGTTCGGGTTGGGCGAATACGAGCTCTATTCTGGCCAGGCCCAGCTGGGCGGCATATGTGTTGGTATTGCGTAAGGACGATCCGCCGCCATTTCCATTAAAGAGCGATGAAGAAGCCGATACGGCGAAGGGCGGGGCGAAAGGCAAGGATAGTGTGGTGCGGATCGATTGGGATAACCTGGACCGGCGAACGATACCTTTGCCGATCGTGGCGGGCAGTTTTCAGGACCTGCAAAGCGGGCCCAGGGGCTCCGTCTTCCTGATCGAAGACGGGACGATCAGGAAGTTTGCGCTGGAAACAAAAAAGACGGAGGAGTTCGCGCAGCACGTCCGGAATGTGCATGTCTCGGCGAACGGGGAGAAATTGCTTTTTCAGTCGGGGGGCAGTTGGCGGGTTGTGGCGACGGCCAGGCCGCCGGCTCCGGGTGAGGGGACGGTTGCGGTGAATCTGCGGATGGACCTCGACCGGCTGGCGGAGTGGAAGCAAATCTTTACAGAGGGGTGGCGGTATGAGCGGGATTATTTTTATGATCCGGCCCATCACGGGCGGGACTGGAAGGAAGTGTGGGATTATTATGCACCGCAAATTGCATGGATACGGCATCGGGCAGACCTGAGCTATCTGCTCGACCAGCTTGGCGGGGAATTAAGCGTGGGACATAGTTTCGTGTTCGGCGGAGATTTTCCGGCGGTCGATACGAACAGGGCCGGGGGATTGGGGGCCGATCTGGCGGCACAGGATGGGCGGTGGCGCATCAAGCGGATCTACACGGCGGAGAGTTGGAATCCGGAGCTGACGGCGCCCTTGTCGCAGCCCGATCTGAAGGTGGCTGAAGGGGATTATATCCTGGCGATCGACGGGCAGCCGGTGACGGCGGATCAGGATCCGTATGAACTGTTACAAGGTCGTGCGGGGCAGCAGACCTTGCTGCTCGTCAACGATAAGGCTTCGACGGATGGGGCGTGGACGGTCGAGGTATTGCCGGTCGCCAGCGAGGCCGCGTTGCGGCAGCGCGGCTGGGTGGAGGATAACCGGCGCAGGGTGGACGAACTGTCGCATGGGAAGCTCGGGTACGTTTGGGTGCCGAATACCGGTGGGCCGGGGTTCGTGTCGTTCAACCGGTATTTTTTTGCGCAACAGGATAAAGCGGGGGCGGTGATCGATGAGCGATTCAATGGCGGTGGATTGCTGGATGATTATATGGTCGATCTGATGATCCGGCGGCTGCGGGCGGCGGTGACCAATGAAGTGCCGGACGGGAAGGCCTTCCGGCTGCCCGCGGGGATACTGGGGCCCAAGGTGCTTTTGATCAATGAGCTCTCCGGCTCCGGCGGGGACTTCTTCCCCTGGGTCTTTCGGCATCAGCAGGTAGGACCGCTCATCGGGACGAGGACCTGGGGCGGGTTGGTGAAATCGTCGGTCCACTATGCGTTCATCGATGGGGGAGCGATGACGGCGCCGGACAATGCGGTATTCGATCCGATCGCGAACAAATGGATCGTGGAGAACCAGGGTGTGCCGCCGGATATCGAGGTAAAGCTCGATGCGGCGTCGGTGTCGAAGGGCAGGGATGTGCAGCTGGAGCGGGCGGTGGAGGCGTGTCTGAAGCTGCTGGAGAAAGAGCCGACGCCAACGGTTACGCATCCGCCGTATTCGAGGCCGGCGGTGAAGCCATAGATGGTTGGCGGTAATGGGCGGGGGTTGACGGGCGGCAGAAATGGTTCAAAGGGCGGCGGCCTGTAGTTCCAGCATGGCCTTGTAGGCGGCGAACCGGCGCTGGTTCAACTGTTCGCCCGTCTTCATCGCCAGCCCGGTCAACTCGTTGAGCTCATTATTCATGAATTTGCCGTCGAAAAAGTAGACATACGTTTTTGTCAGGAAGGCCCTGACCGGTTCCGGTGAATCGAGCAGGTTTTCGTCCAGGATCTGCTGATACCGCTTCTTCAGCTGTGCTTCCTCGTTGCGCCTCAACTGACCGAGGATATCGTGGACATCGGCATAGGAAAGCTTCTTCGAATAAAATGGACGGAGCCTGGCCAAAAGGTTGTTGACGAGGGTGGTATATTCTTCGCAGCGGAGGTGCTCCGATCGGAAGCGGCGATAAGCCGCCGCCAGATCATTCCTGTCGATCCTGCCGGAGTGGTAGAAGAGCAGGAATGCGGTCTTGTCAAGCTCCTGCAGACGCCGGGATTGAGCGGCGATCTCTTTTTCAAGTGCCGGGATCAGGGTGCTGCAGTCGGCTACCCGGTACTTGACGCCATCGAAATCAAAGGTGGTGATCGAGGTTTGTCCGGCCTCGATGGCTTTGAGCAGTTCGAGGTCTTTACGGTTGCTTTCGAGGGTGGTGTGGAGGCCGCTGTTCGAGTCGTCGAATAGTTCGGCGGCGGCTGTCGCATTGAAGGGGAAAGCCGGGGCGGGGCCGGTTGTCAGTTCGTCAAGATCCCAGGTAACTATATCGATATATCTGCCGTCATAAAAGCCATTAAAGACGCTGGGGAGGGCATAGTTCGCTTTGTTCTGACGATAACGCTGACTGAATTCGGCGGTATCGTAGGTGGTTGGCGACTCGAGGGTCACGGACCGGTAAATCTGACTGGTCAGCCGCTCCTGCCAGGCTTCGGCATCTTCGAACAGCTGCCAGGCGAGCGTGTTTTCCGGCGGGACGGGCGACTGAAGGCGGTCGAGATTTGCTGTACGTTCCCTGAGGGTCGGATGGCTTGCCCATTGGTCTTTGTAGTTGATCCGCGACCGGGAGAAGGAGTCGATGAAATGGAAAGTGAATTCGGGGAGCCCTTCGCGAACGGGCATGTCGTATTCTGCCGCCACGGTGTGCATGACGGCGAGTTGATTGGGATAGATGTTTCGCGTGACCTTGTGGGTCTTTAATTGTTCGTTGGCGTCATTGAGAGCGGTATGGTAGCAGCTCGATGCTACTTCGATCCGGGTCAGGGCGCTCACGCAGTTATTGTTTCCGGAGACGCCGGCGGCGACCGTATCGGCGTGGAATTCCATTTCGCGGCTAAGGCCCATGTAGGTCTTATTGATCAGCCGGTACATTTTGCGAAGCAGCCATTGGATGCCGCCTGCGATGCGGGCCGTGATGGAAACGAAAAGTCGAAGATAGCTGTGAATGCTGCCCCAGGTGCGGAGAAAGGCGGTGTAATCGTTGTTCTCATACAGCATGTTATATATCACCCGGTTGACATTGTAGGTAAAGCTGCCCAGGCGCATGCTCCTTTGGCTGAAGTGGCCGAATTCGTGGGCGATAACGGCTTTAAATTCGCTGAGGTTGACGCCGTTCACCAATCCAAGTCCGATATCGAGATTTTTCCGCACGGGCAGGAACATGCTCCAGAAGCTGGAATTGTAAAACACGCCGGCGTTGACGCCGGGGGACAGAAATATCTTCCGGGGGAAGCGGGTATGGGTCTCGGCGGCCAGTTGCCGGATAAAGGCGAAAAGCCGGGGCTGTTCGGATTCTGTTATTCGGATGCGGTTGGAATTCTCGTCTTTGGCGACCGCGAATATGAATTTGACCAGGAAAATGAATACCGAGATGCCAACGCCGATGACGCCAAGACCGAGGATAATGCCATAGAAGTTCGTCAGGTGGAGGATCAGCGCGATCCCGAGATAACCGCAGCCGATCGCGAGGCCGGCGGCGAGGGTCACCAGTAACAGGTAGACAAAAATGAAGAGCAGGATGGCGCCGATCACTCTCGGTACCTGGCTGCGGAAGCCGGGGGAGATGGTCAATTTCTCCGGGTCGACGTTTGCCGGGGAAGGGGGATAGACGTTTGCCGGAGAGGGGGGATGGACGCCTGACGCGGATACGGGGTGGGCACCTGACGGGGAAGTCGGGCGGGCCGCTGACGATGAGGGGTATAATGGCGTATTCATGGTCTATGCGTGGTCGTTAATTTCTCAGGAATCCCCAATCGACTACGCGGCGCAGGTATTGCTTGTCGCGGATGACCCAGGTATATTCGACGCCGCCATTGTCGTTGTTGAACATGTAAATATAAAACGTACGCTTGTCATTTGAAAGAAATACGCCGTTGCGGGTACGTGTTTCTCCGTTTTCGTTATAGCTGAATCGCGGTTCGTAGAGGTCGAAATAAGCTTCACGGGGGATGGCCACGGTGTCTTTGTCGACGACGACGGTAATGGATTCGATGGTGGTATGGGGGGCCTCACCGGGGACGGCGCCATAATAGGGTTTGCCGTCGATCCGGAGGATATGGTCTTCCTGTTTCATGAGCTTATGTTTGGCCGGCGTGAAGATGCCGGTCTTGATGATGACCTGGATATGGTCGTTCTGAAAGGACATGAAGTTGACCCCGAAGTCTTTGACAGGGACGGTTGTCAACTGGCCTTTCCCTATGCTTTCATCGAGGGCTGCCAGGGCGAAGGAGGCAACGTCGTTTCGGATATCCTGTTCACGGATCCTGGCGAAATTATCTCTTTTTTGGCGAAAGTCCGGGAAGTCGAGATCCTGGGAGAAGCACGTCGATCCGGTCAGGACAAGCATGAGGCCGATAATCGTGATACGCATAGGGAATTATTTATAAGTATATTGATATTCGATGTGTCCCAGCAGCTCCCGTTCCTTGCTGAAGCAGGATTCTTTTATCCGCAGGCCTTTATCGTTGTATTGGTAGATCCACTTTTGGTAGCTGGCGGCGCCTTCCTGGACGGCAAGGAGGGACGTCATTTTGCCATCTTCGTTATATTCAAAGATATTGTCGGGGAGCAGGCGCCGGGCCTGCAGATTGTACCGGACGATATCGGTCAGCCGGTTGTTGTCGTCGTAGTAGTAATAGATCACGGGGAGGGCTGTGTTGTTGCGGGTGGCGTGTTCCTCCGCGATGTTGCCTTTGTCATCGGTGACGAAGCGGACAAAGGTCGTATCGGTATTGTTGACGATCTTGAGCATGCCGGCAGGCTGGTCGCTTGCGGGGCCGTATTGCCAGAGGTGGGTCTCGAAGGCCTTGACATGGTTGTCGGTTTCGGTGGAAGTATTGGCGAGGGTTGTAAGGCGGCCGTGGTCGTCGTACCGGTACGTAGATACGCTTTGGTAGGTATCACTGGTATCGGTGATACCGGTGAGAAATCCTTCCGGGGAGTAGGTAGCGAAGGTCCACGTCTCGGTGGTGCCGTTTGCTTTTGAATGGGTGGTCATTTCGGAAAAATCGGGGGTGATGGTCTGAGTCAGCTGAAATCCTTCGGTGGGCTGGCCATCTGCTTCAAAACTATTCACCCGCACCGATCTCACCCCGGCTGCTTTATAGGCCTTCCATTTGGCGATATTTTGCCGGGTGGAGATGATGTCTTTGTAATAGAACTGGGCATTGGCTACCCCGGTTAGCATGATCAGGAAAAGTGATCCGACGACAACTTTCATTCGACAAATTTAGGAATCGCATTTACAACGAAAAAAACGCCGATTTAATACATTGGAAGTGGGTCAATTGTCTAAATTGGATGGCCGGAGGCCGTCTGACGGACAGGTCAACCGTCAGAAGTTTGAAGGAAATGCCCTATTTTGGCGGGGCGGGGCATTTCCCGTACATTTTGAGCGAAAATCTAAACCTGTGTCACATCTTAAAGAACGAAAGGAAAAGAATTGTCTTAACTGTCAGGCGATCCTGTATGGCCGTTATTGCCACAATTGCGGGCAGGAAAATCTCGAACCAAAGGAAACGGTTTGGCATTTAGTACAACATTTTTTTAACGATATCACGCATTTTGACGGTAAGTTCTTTTCTACGGTCAAGTATTTGTTGCGGAAGCCCGGGTTTCTGTCGACGGAGTATGTAGCGGGGCGACGGATGAGCTATCTGAATCCGATCCGGATGTATGTCTTTACCTCGGCGATCTTCTTTGTCATTCTCTATTCGATCAGCAAGCCGGATGAGATCTTCAGGAAAAAGCCGGTGGAGCGCATGAGAGGGCTTCCGCAGCTGGAAAAGACGCTGGGGGAGCGGCAGCAGGAGCTGAAGGTGACGGATGATCCGGATGAGCGGGATGACCTGCAAGCCGGCGTCGATCATCTGGGGATGGAGATCAGTGAGATCAAAAAAGAATATGGCGACACGACGGGCCGCAAGTTCACCGACAAGGAACTGACCGACCTTATGATCACGTCGTTGACCGACAGTCTGCGTCAAGCGGGGCTCACGCCGGCTGCACAGTCGCGGGTGAGGCAGCTGCTGATGCTGGCCAATCATCCGATGTTGGGGAGTGACTTGTTCGGGTTGAAGCAGGGCCGTTACAATACCGTGGAGGAGTATGATTCGACCGAGCGGGCTTTGCCGGACAGTCTGCAGGACGGTTGGCTCAAGCGGGCCCTTATGCGCAAACTTATCGGGGCCTCGGAGGAGTATGAGCGGGATCCGCAGCGGTATAAGGAAAAATTCTGGGAGAACTGGCTGCATTCTTTCCCGAAGGTCCTCTTCTGGTCCTTGCCATTCTTCGCGTTGATCTTGAATATCTTATATTTCAGGCATAGAAAGCAGTTCTACTATGTGGATCATGGCATCTTCACTATTCATCTTTATATCGCTGCGTTCCTGCTTATGCTGATCTGTATGCTGCTGTCGATCCTTACGGACTGGGCGGGTGTGCATTGGCTGCAGATCGTGACGGATATTCTGATCACGATCGTCTGTATTTATAATTTCATTTATCTGTATAAGGCGATGCGCGGCTTTTACAGGCAGGGGCGGGCGAAGACAATCCTGAAATATTTTATCCTCTGCTCGACGGCATTTGTTATAAATTTGGTCCTCTTTATGATCTATACGATACTTTCCGCGATAAATATATGAGTGAAACGAACGAAGCTTTCGGGCGGCTGGTGAAGATTATGGATGAGTTGAGGGAGCAGTGCCCCTGGGACCGCAGGCAGACGATCGGGACGCTGCGGCCGCTGACGATCGAGGAGACCTACGAGCTCGCAGATGCCGTCACCGATGGGGACTGGAAGGGGATAAAGGAGGAACTGGGTGACTTGCTGCTGCATATTGTATTCTATGCCCGGATCGGCCGGGAGCAGGGGCAGTTCACGCTGGATGAGGTGATCAACGGGATCTGCGATAAGTTGATCTCCAGGCATCCGCATATCTATGGGACCACGGCCCAGGAGGGGTTGGTAGACGTAAAGAATGAGGAGGATGTCAAACGGAATTGGGAGCAGCTGAAGCTCAGGGAGGGTAAAAGGTCAGTCCTGGCCGGGGTGCCGGTATCTTTGCCGGCGATGATCAAGGCGACGCGGTTGCAGGAGAAGGCGGGGAAAGTCGGATTTGAGTGGGAGGAGACGGCGCAGGTCTGGGAGAAGGTCCGGGAGGAAATGGACGAGTTACAGGAGGCGGTGGGGG
>DATJMG010000142.1:0-8034 GCA_035508835.1 Puia sp. | reverse complement strand
TTAATGATAATCAAGGTAATCTACCAGATGCGCATTTCCATTTTCAAACCTAAAAATGATTCTATAGTTTCCGGTGACAGTTACCGACCAATATCCCTTCAAATCGCCCTTTAAAGGGTGAAAGCTGGCACCGGGATAGTTTAAGTCCTCTACTTTTTCCGCACTATGCAGCAACATAAGGATATTCCCGATCTTCTTGACTTGCTCTGCGGGCAGCCTCGATGCATCATTTTTTGTCCATAGGAGCTTCAGGCCCTTATGTTGAATGCTTGCAATCATTTGCAAATGTAACGTATTACGTTACAAGTTACAACAATTTTTTTATTGTTTAGATGGGAATCTTAAGAAAGGTCATAATCTCCTGGTATTTTCCTTGGTAAGCTGCTCCCCGGCCGCCTCGCAGACCTGTTTCAGTTCTGGATGACAGGGCCGCCCGACGACTACAGACTGATGGGAAAGAGTCGCTCACCCGTCCAAATGGCGGCTATTTTCGATTCGCACTTTTATTTGCTATTTTTGGTTTCTCTTAATAGGACGAATGAAACCAGTTCAACTAATTGCCTCATTGCTGATAGCCTCCTGTGCCGCTGCACAATCTCCGGTAACCACTTCTCCCGGGCTCCCTAAAGCCTTTGACAGTATGAGATTTGCCAATGCCGGGCACAGCCACGGGATCAGCGTTGATACGATTAAGGGGTTGGATGGAGTGCGAATGCTCACTGCGCAAAAATTCTTCGACACAAGTTCTAAGGAAAACGAAAAAGTGGCCGTCTGTATCACAGTTGATAGTACCGGAAATGTCATAAAAGCCAGTTATCAAAGTCAAGGAAGTACAACAAGTCGAGATGAATACGTAAAAAAGGCGTTGGAGCGCGCTTATCGCATGAAATTTTCGCCCACTAATTCGGTATCCAAGGGTACGGTTATTTTCAATTTTCGCATTCTTGGTAATTTCTAAGGGTAAGGACCGAAAAAACCACCACAGCATCCAGTACTTTTATCCGGAATTTTGCACTCATGATTCTATTCCATTAAGTAAAAGCAGTCTTTCGGTTGTGACCGAAAAACATAGATAGGCAAACGAACAATTTGCCGCTTTCATTATTGAAATAATAGAAGTAAACATTCAAAAACTGAACGCACACGATTTGAGTAACAATCACGCGGATCTTGTTAAAATTGCCCCTGTGCCTGACCGGGATTTGAACACCCTATCTAGTTGATGGCCAATGATAATACACATTTTATCATTTCGGCCAGAAGATTGTAGAAACAGGCGAAAAAACGGTATAAATATTTGACAGACAAGTAGATAAAATAAAAAAGGCCGACGAAAGTCGACCTTTTAAATGTTAAAATCACTCTTGTAGCGCGATCGGGATTTGAACCCGAGACCTCAGGGTTATGAATCCTGTGCTCTAACCAACTGAGCTATCGCGCCGGGTGTTTCGAGGGGTCGGGGCCGGGGTCCGGGTTTGGTCGGGGATCGCGGCGGGTGAGCCTGGAAACGGGTGGCAAAGATAGAGAAACGTGGGAGAAAAAAAGCAGAATTTCAGGGGCGGGACCAGGGCGGGCTGAAAATAAAAAGGCCCTCTGTGGAAACAGAAGGCCGTCTAACGATTGCTTGCCATATGAAAAATCTTTGAAAGATCGATGTTGTCGAGCGTTGTCTTGCTTGTCAGCCGCACAAAGATAAAAACTGAAAAAGCACGGGAATAATACCAAATGGTTAAAAAAGAGCCATGTGCTAAATCGGTTTATCTTTTATCCGCGGGTCACCTTCTTTATAGATGCAAGATCGGGTTTTTCGGCGAGAAAAGCAAAGGATTTTTTGGAGTTTTTGGGATTTTTTTTGAGAATGCGTCCAATAATTTATATGTAGATAATTATTATATGTTTTTTGAGGTCTTTTAAGGCCTTTTTTGGCTTATTTGCGGGGTATATTCGCATATTTCAATAAAGTAATAAATAAATTATAATCTATTTTAATTTGACGCTTGGCCCGAAGGAGTGGAAATTTAGTTGTTCGGAGTTGAAATGGAGGTAGAAATTGGGGTGGAAGTCAGGTGGGGCCGGGGATCGGGGCGGGGAATGGGGCGGGGATCGAGCCGGGGAACGGGGCAGGGATCGGGGCGGAAATTTTGCCGGGATATTTTGCGAGGGCGTGTTCGAGGCAATCCATTGCTTTGTTGAGGTCGTCGGAATTGAGGACGTAGGCAAGTCGAACTTCTTTTTTGCCGAGGCCGGGGGTGCCGTAGAAGCCGCCGGCGGGAGCGAGCATGACGGTGGAATTATTATATACGAAGGATTCGAGTAACCATTGACAGAAGGTATCGGTGTCGTCTACCGGAAGGCTGGCCATAGCGTAGAAGGCGCCGCCGGGATTGGGGCAGTAGACGCCGGGGATGCGGTTGAGGCGGGTTACGAGGGTATCTCTTCTCTTGAGGTATTCGGCCCTGGTAGCGTTGAAATAATCTGCGGGCAGAGCGGTGGCGGCCTCACCGAGGATCTGGGCGAAGGAGGGGGGGCTGAGCCTTGCCTGCGCGAATTTCATTACGGTGTCGAGGACTGTCTGGTTGCGGGTGACGAGGGCACCGATGCGGCCGCCGCAGGCGCTGTAGCGTTTGGAGATGGTATCCATCATTAAAACATGATCACCGGCTCCGTGGAGGTTGAGGGCGCTGGTATGGGTTCCGCTGTAGCAGAAGTCGCGGTAGGCTTCGTCGGAGAAAAGATAGAGGTTGCGGCGGATGACCAGTTCCCTCAGGCTTTCCATTTCTTCGGCGCTATACAGATAACCGGTGGGATTATTGGGGTTGCAGATAACGATCGCCTTTGTGCGGGGAGTGATGAGTTTTTCGAATTCGGAGATGGGCGGGAGGGCGAAACCGCTTCTTATATAGGACGTAACCGGTTTGACGATCACGCCTGCGGCAACGGCGAATCCATTATAGTTCGCGTAGAAGGGTTCGGGGATGATGACTTCGTCGCCGGGGTCGAGGCAGCTCATGAATCCGAAGAGGATGGCTTCGGAGCCGCCGGTGGTAATGATAATCTGATTGTAGTCGACTTCGATGCCTACCCGCTTGTAGTATGCGGCCAGTTTGCGGCGGTAGCTTTCGTTCCCGGCGCTATGACTGTATTCGAGTACCTTGAAGTCGAAGTGGCGGACGGCGTCCAGGGCCATCGCGGGCGTTTCGATGTCGGGCTGGCCGATGTTGAGGTGGTAGACTTTGACGCCTTTCTTTTTCGCGGCTTCTGCATACGGAACGAGTTTCCGGATCGGCGAAGCCGGCATTTGTTGTCCGCGGTGACTGATTTGCATGGCCCAAAAGTAACAAAACGGGATGGAATCCCCGAGGGGGGAGGGGGCAAAAAAAGCCCTCCTGACCGGAGGGCTCGATAATATGAGTCGGGGCTTCAATATGAGTCGGGGGCGTCTTAATTAGCGTCCCGGGGTCGTGGGCCTGGTGGCCTGATATTTGGCGTAGGCGTCGGCGGAGAGCACGTCGCCGGTGATCTTGAGGGTCACGGGCTGGTCGACGCCGGCTATTTTGATCGTTATGGTCTTGTTGAATACGCCGGGGTTGGCGGCGTTATATTGGGCGGAGATCACATCGCTCTTGCCCGGTGCGATGGCGCCTTCCGGTTTCCTGGGAGTGGTGCAGCCGCAGGAGGGCAGGGCGGACTCGATAATGATGGGGGAATTGCTGATATTGGTGAATACGAAATCGTGTGTAGGAGGGACGTTCTGCTTGATCTTCCCGAAATCAAAGGAGAGCTCCTTGAACTTGATCACGTCTTCGGGCTTCTTGGCAGGGGTCTGCGCAAACAGACTTACGGACAACAATGCTGTACTGGCAACCAGGAATAACTTTTTCATTTGTGAATTAATTTACTTGTTTTAACAATTGAACAGAGGCGTTCTCGGGCGCAGAGGTCTGCGGTACCTTATACACTTCTCCGGTTATGGTTAAGATCTTTGTTTGGTTGGTATTGTAGACGATCGTAACGGTTTTTGTAAAGCTGCCTTCGGCATAGGCGTTGTAGCCTACCTTGATCCGGGCGGTGGCGCCGGGTTGGATGGCGTCACGGCTCCATTCCGGGGTGGTGCAGCCGCAGGAGGCGTGGACATTATCCAGTCTGAGCGGGGTGCTGCCGGTATTGACGATCTCGAAGATATAGGTCGCGGGGCGGCCCTGGGGGATCTTGCCGAAATTGTGCATGTTCTCTTTCAACTCGAGGACGTCGGCGGGTCCTGGAAGAGCGGTGCCGTTGGCAGGCAAGGTGGCTGCGACCGTGGAGGCCTGCGCCGGGTTGGTCTGGGTCGAGCCCGTGCCGGTCTGCGCGGAAGCGGCTGTGACCGTTCCCGCGGTTAAGGCGGTGATAAACAGTCCGGTTAAAATTCCTAACTTTTTCATAGTTTGGCTTTGCTATTAAGTCTATAAAATTAATCACTTATGGCCAGCTTTTCCAATTATTTTTGGAGGTTTTTTGGGGGGGCGGAAAGTTGGGAGGAGAGTGTTATTTTTGTCGGGTAAATTAATCTAATGGAAAATCCAGCTCCCGGCGAAGTCCTCGATCCGGAAAAATTATCTTTCGACAAGTTCCGGGAGGAAGTCCTGAAAGACTACCGGTATGCCTGTGAGAGCCGGGAGGCCAGCTTGCTGGGGCGGAAGGAGGTGCTGACGGGGAAGGCGAAATTTGGAATATTTGGGGATGGAAAGGAGGTGCCGCAGGTGGCGATGGCGAAGTTCTTCCGGCCGGGAGATTTCTATGCGGGTTATTACCGGGATCAGACTTTTGCATTTGCGACGGGGGCGGCGACGATCGAGGAGTTCTTCTCGCAGCTTTATGCCGATCCGGACCCGAGTCATGATCCGCACAGCGCCGGGCGGCAGATGAATTCACATTTCGCTTCTCCGTTTATCGATACGGATGGCCGGATGCTGGACCTGGTGAATCGCAAAAATATCACCCAGGGGCTGGCGCCGACTGCGGCCCACATGCCAAAGGCGCTGGGGCTGGCTTATGCGTCGAAGGCATTCAGGGAGGTGGAAGTCCTGGAACCTTTCACTGAATTATCGAATGGCGGTAACGAGGTGTGTTTTTGCACGATCGGGGATGCTTCTACCAGTGAGGGGCACTTCTGGGAGACGGTGAATGCCGCGGGGGTTCTGCAGGTGCCGCTGGCGATCTTTGTGTGGGATGACGGATACGGGATCTCGGTACCGCGAAAGCTCCAGACGACGAAAGGCTCTATCTCGGAGGTACTGGAGGGTTTCCAAAAGAGGGAGGGGACGAATGGCATCGATATTTACCGGGTGAAGGCCTGGGATTATGCGGGGATGTGCGAAATTTTCGAGGCGGGGATCCGCTCGGCGCGGCAGACTCACACGCCGTGCCTGTTCCATGTCGAGGAGGTGACGCAGCCGCAGGGACATTCGACCTCCGGGAGTCATGAGCGGTATAAATCGCCGGAGCGGCTGGAATGGGAGCGGGAGTGGGATGGGATCAGGAAAATGAAGGAATGGCTCATCGATAATACGCTTGCCAGCGAGGAAGAACTGGACGAGATCGAGACGGCGGCCAAAGACTATGTGCGCGACAGCCGGAACCTGGCGTGGGAGAAATACCAGGAACCGATCCGGTTGCAGGTGGATCGTTCGGTCACTTTAATCCGGGAGATGGCGGCGCGGCATCGCGATTCAGACCCGGATCCGGCGGAATTACTGGAGCAGCTGGCTGCCAAACTGGCGGCCAACCGGGAGCCGGGGCGGAAGGAGGTGCTGCAGACCCTTTATGAGGGGATCAGTCTGGTTGGGGTTGATGGGAAGGCGACCGGGATGGTTGGGAGTGATGCGGCTGTGTATTACCGGGAGCTGCTAAAAGAGAACGAAGCGCTTTATAATTCGCATCTGTATCATGAAGGGGAGCGGAATATCCTGCAAGTCCCGGAGGTGAAGCCGGAATATGCAGAGGATGCGCCGGTGCTGAATGGGTATGAGGTGCTGAACCGGTATTTCGACCGGCTTTTTACGGAGAACCCGCTGGTGCTGGCCTTTGGCGAGGACCTGGGCCAGATCGGGGATGTGAACCAGGGGTTTGCCGGTTTGCAGCTCAAGCATGGTGCGAACCGGATCTTCGATACCGGCATCCGGGAACTGACCATCATGGGTCAGGGGATTGGAATGGCTTTCCGGGGGTTGCGGCCGATCGCCGAAATTCAATATATCGACTATCTTTTATACGGCCTGCAGCCGTTGAGTGACGACCTGGCTACGCTGCAATACCGGACGGCGGGCCGGCAGACGGCGCCGTTGATCGTGCGGACGCGGGGCCACCGGCTGGAGGGGATCTGGCATAGCGGTTCACCCATGGGGTTGATCCTCTCTTCCCTCCGCGGGCTTCATGTCTGTGTACCGAGGAATATGGTGCAGGCGATCGGGATGTACAACACGCTTTTGGAAGGGGTCGATCCCGGGATCATGATCGAGTGTTTGAACGGCTACCGGCTGAAGGAGAAGTTGCCGGAGAACCTGCTGGATCTCAAGGTGCCGCTGGGGGTTCCGGAGGTGGTCAGGGAAGGGGAGGATATCACCATCGTCTCTTATGGGTCCACGCTGCGGATCGTGCAGGATGCCGCGCAGACGTTGCAGGGATCCGGGATCAGCTGTGAAGTGGTGGATGTGCAGACGCTGCTGCCTTTCGATATTCGCCAGGAGATCCTGGCCTCCCTGAAGAAGACCAGCCGCCTTCTTATCGTAGATGAGGATGTGCCGGGCGGCGCGGCGGGGTATATCTTCAACAAAGTGATGGAGGAACAGGGGGGGTATAGATGGCTGGATGCGGCACCGCGGACGATCACCGGGCAGGCGCACCGGCCGGCCTATTCAACGGACGGCGACTATTTCAGCAAGCCGAATGCGGAGCAGATCATGGAGGTGGTAAAACAAATGATGGCTGAGTAATCACTTTAAATTGTGGAAGACCTTCTGGACGTCTTCGTCCTGTTCGAGGCGGTCGACGAGCTTGAGGACGTCCTGGGCCTGGTCTTCGGGCAGTTCCACGGTGGTGGTCGGGATCCATTCGATCTCGGCGCTGATCGGGGTGATGCCTTTTTCTTCGAGGGCTTTTTGCATATTCCCAAAATCATTAAAGAGCACGCGCAGGACGATGACGGGTTCGTTGTGCTCGCCGGTCCCTTCGCCCAATTCTTCGAGGCCGTGGTCGATGAGTTCCAGCTCCATGTCGTCCATATCGATGCCTTCGGGTTTGAGTTTGAAAACGCCCATCTTTCTGAACTGGAAGCTGACGCTCCCGCTGTTGCCGAGGTTGCCGTGGCCTTTGGTGAAGTGGGATTTGAGGTTGGCCACGGTGCGGACGTGGTTATCGGTGGCGGTCTCGACGAGGACGGCGACGCCGTGGGGGGCATAGCCTTCGTAGAGGATCTCGTCGTAATTGGTCATTTCCTTGCCCTGGGAACGCTTGATGGCCGCTTCGACGCGGTCCTTCGGCATGTTGACGCTCTTGGCGTTCTGGATGCAGCGACGGAGGGCGGGATTGGTGGCAGGATCGGGACCGCCGGCTTTGACGGCAATAGCAATTTCCTTTCCGATACGGGAGAATTGTTTGGCCATCCGGTCCCAACGGGCAAACATCGTGGACTTTCTGACTTCGAATATGCGACCCATAGAAATCTTACTTTTTTGGCTGGCAAAAGTACGAATTGGGTGGCAGAAGTTCTAATTTTTCAGCTTGCTGCTGTTCTTGCTGTAGCTGAAATAAATAATGAGGCCGATGATCATCCAGGCGAATGCCGTGGTAAGGGTAGGTCCCCAAAGGCTGAAGATCATGGCTGAGCAGACGATCATGCCCAGGATCGGCACGAGCGGAACAAGCGGAGTCTTGAAAGGCCGGTGAAGAGCAGGGTCTCTTCTTCTAAGAATGATCACGCCGGCGCAAACCAACACAAATGCCAGCAGGGTTCCGATGGAGGTCAGGTCACCGGCAACGCTTTCGGGAAGGAAGCCG
>DATJMG010000141.1:0-11716 GCA_035508835.1 Puia sp. | reverse complement strand
GGGCATCCGCCCCGATCTTTTAACTTTCCTCCCCGAATCTCCCCAGCTTTTGTAGAACGTTTTACCCGATTCGTCCACCTCGAAACTGCGACAATTCTGTAGGACAATTACTTAGTTTCATATTATCAATTCGTTTCATTTATTAATTAAATTATATATGTTAATTGTTTATCAAAGGCTCGGATTTTGATCTACTCCATTGCGACTCTTAATAGGATATTGGAATTTAGCAACGGCCTGGATTTTTATCCGGGCTTCTTTTTTTATCTCAATCGCCGAAGCGCAAAAAAGATCCGCAGCAGGTAAATTTCAAGAGTCGATGAGGGCTTCCAGTCGATGAGGGCTTCCAAATTATGGTATATTTAGCCCTCGAATAATAAACAATCGTAAAATGTCCGCGACGACTATCCGATGCAAATGGGCGGGGAACGATCCGCTCTATATCAAATATCACGATGAAGAATGGGGCAAACCAACCCAGGATGAAAAGAAGCTATTCGAATTCCTGATCCTCGAATCCGCCCAGGCCGGGTTAAGCTGGATCACGATCCTGCGTCGGCGCGGCAATTACAAGAAGGCCTTTGCCAACTTCAATGCCAAGAAGGTGGCCGCGTTTACCGAAGATGACTTCAAGCGGCTGATGAACGATGAAGGGATCATCCGCAACAAGCTCAAGATCCGCGGGGCGATCAATACGGCGAAACTTTTCCTGGCGGTCCAGAAGGAGTTCGGGAGTTTTTATAAGTATTTGTATAGTTTTGTGCCCGATGGGAAACCCATCATCAATCCGGGGCACAAGCTGGTCGCCAGTTCACCCATCTCGGACGCCATCAGTAAGGACATGAAGAAGCGGGGCTTCACCTTCTTCGGCACGACGATCTGTTACGCTTATATGCAGGCGATCGGAATGGTCAACGACCATATCGCGGAGTGTTCATTCAGGTAAGAATTTTCGGCGCCGGCTCATCGCAGAAACTTCCGCACAAAGAAGTCTGCGGCTGCCCCGTAGACTTTCACGGCGTTCGACCATTTCATCCATTCGTGCGTATCGTCCACGATGATCATACTTTCATACGGGACCCCTTTCTTCTCCAGGCGGTTGACCAGGCCGATGCTTTGGCTGACGCGAACATTCCGGTCGTCGTCCCCCTGGATGATCAGCACCGGTGACGTCCATTTGTCTACGTAGGCGACCGGTGAAGAAAGCCAGGCCGTTTTCAACGCCTTTTCATAATCCGGCGCTTTTTCATATTGGTCTTTGAGGGCCGATGTCAGCGATGACTGCATGAACCAGTCATGCACACCGTGGAAGTCCACGCCGGCGGCAAACAATTTCGAGTCCTTCCCCAGTGCAAGGGCCGTCAGGAAGCCGCCGTAGGATCCGCCGTAGATGCCGATCTTCCCGGTGTCTACGTAACGCTGTTTTCGCAGCCAGAGTCCTCCGGCCCGGACATCCAGGTATTCCGATGCCCCCATTGCCCCGGCGTGCGGAGGGTGGTTAAACTCGTATCCATAGCCGATGCCCAGCCGATAGTTCACTGCCAGCACGACAAAACCCAGGCTGGCCAGGTATTGATTGGAGGCATAGGCATTGGAGTAGTAGGCCGAGTAGTGCCATCCCAGCAGCATCTGGCGCGGCGGGCCTCCGTGTAAATAGACGATTGCGGGTTTCCGCGCGGCGCCGCCGGGTGGCAGGAACAGGTCGGCATGAACCTCCATGCCATCGGCCGATCGAAAAGTCACCGGCTTTGGTTCGATGAATGTTTGCATGGGGAAGTCGGCGGGGATGCGGTCCTGACAGAGGACGGTGATCGCGTTGGAAGGCGCGGCGGCGTCAGCACCTGATCCCGACCCCAGGCGCATGACTGCCGGCAGGGGCGGCCGTTGGGGGGTGGCGCTGAGAAAGGCCAATGTCTTCCCATCGCCCGTGATGACCGGCGTCCATTCCAGGCCTTTACCGGGTGTCATAACCTGTGGATCGGGCCGGTCTACCGGGACCATCAGAACATGCCGGCGCTCGACATCGGAACGATCCGGGCCGGCGTTGGCGCTGCATACGAGATATCGTCCGTCGGTGCTCAGTTTAATGTGTTCGCACATGAACCTGCCTGGTGTCAGCAAGGTGGGTTGACCTGCCGGACCCGCACCGGCGCTACCCGCATCCAGCGAATACAAATGCGGCCATCCATCCTGGTATGAGAGAAAGACGATCGTATTGCCCGCGGCCCAGTGGAGGTTGGGTCCGCCATCGGTCGAGGGATAAGAGCCGCGCAAGGTTGCCGGCGACTTCCATAGCAACTGCGCCCGGCCGCTGCCCGCATCCGCGATATAGATACTCCAGGGGTTTGGATGGTTGACCGTCAGGGAATCGGGCGCGCCGCCGACACCCTTCCGCCGCACAAAAACGACCCTGCTGCCATCCCCCGACCATTGCGGCGACCCGTCCCAGGCAAAAGCGGCGCCCATCCATTTGAGTGAGGGGTCTCCGGTAGTAAAGATGCCGATAAGGGCGTGATCGGTCCGGTTGACCGAGAACAGCAATCGTTTTCCATCCGGCGACCACTGCAATCCGCTGACCGTGCCGCGGGTCGTAAACAAGCTGGTTGCTGCGGTACTCCCGTCTGCCGGCACCGTCCAGACCTGCCCGTTCCTGATAAAGGCCACCGTTTTGCTATCCGGCGAGATCACCGGTGCGTCGCCTTCGGAGAGATATTTCAGCGCTCCGCCAGCCCAGGGGACGGCAGCTATTTGCATTTTGAAGGGGTGGATATCGGATACCGGGTCGACCGGCAATCCTCCTTCCCAATTGGCGCCATGGTCGCCGCCGCGGACAAAGACCACCCACTGTCCATCGGCCGAGATGCTCAGGCTGGTGATCTCCTGCGCATCGTCGGCTTCGAAGTCCGTCAGTTTTCGCGGCGTGTAGTTGGGGCCTTCGGCTACGTAGACGTTGCGTCGTCCTTCCTCATCCAACGCCCAGGCGATCCGGCCGCCTGTTGGAGCGGCGGTGAGCTCGGTTGGAAAAGGGTATTTTTTAAAATTTGTGAAATTGGTCTCCTGCGCCGCCAGGGAAAGCGGCAGTAAAAAAAACAATACAAGTTTTCTCATGTGTAGTCGGCATTTGGCCGCAGAAGGTACGACTATTTTCCGCGCCCACCGGCAGGAATGTGAAAAAACCGTCCTCATGAAAGCCATTTTCCCGCTACATCCCGCCATCCCGCAACCGGATATATTCATCGAGGGAGAGGTTCTTCAACCCCTTATCCTGCATCCGTTTGACAAACTCCACGCTCACGCCGTGATCGACCAGTTCCACCGCCTTCGTTAAGGACAAATCGGCAAAACCAAGCTGTCTGAACTCTTTGACGAAGGTTACACTCACGCCGTGGTCCACCAGCCGGACCGCCTGATCCAGGGAGATGTCCTTGTAGCCCAGGTCGCGCAGGCCGCGGATAAAATCGGCGTTTACGCCATGATCGACCAGTTCGACCGCTTTCCCCAGCGAGATATCCGCATACCCCATATCCGTCAACTCCTTGACGAACTCAACGCTCACGCCGTGGTCGCGCAGCCTGACCGCTTCATCCAACGTAATATTCTGGTGACCGATCTTTTTCATGTCGGAAACGAATTCCGGGTCCACCCCATGGTCCTGCAGCTCCACGGCTTTATCCAGCGGAACGTCGGAATAGCCCATCTCGTGAAAGCGGATGATGAAGGTCGGGCTTACGCCATGTTCCCGCAGCTCCACGATCTTATCCAGCGTGACTTTTCCGTAATTATCCTTCTGGAAGAGCTCCAGATAACCGGTCATGATGTGCTGGTTCATGTTCTCTTCCGCCAGGTGCTTCAATTCCTCCATGGTGATCCCCGTATAGCCGTTCTCTTTCATAAAGGCGAAATACGCTTTGTTGATATTGGTAAAATAGAGGTGGATCATCAGATCTTCCGTGATCGACGTAAAGCCTTCCTGTGCCAGGTAGGACTTGAAGGCCGGATCTTCTTCGAAGGAATAGGTCCCATGGCCGCGCTTCCCGTCAAAGACGCCGTTGAAGGTGACCGACCCTGCGTCGCGCCTGACGGTAAATGATCCCGTTTTGTCAGTGGGCAGCGCGCCTGTTTCGCTTAAGGCGAAGGACGCGCCTGAGCTCCAATGGCGGCCGCCAAACATGATATGAACCTGGTCCCCTACCACGAGTGCGCTCCATAACCCGGGGTTATCGGGAAAATCGTTATAATACGTGTCGTCGTCATCTTTTGACCGGGAGTTCGTGTCCTGCGCTTTGGCCGCCGACCACAGCAGGGTCGTCAGGGCAAGCATGGCAATGCCGGGAAGAAATATTCTCTTCATAAAAAGTGAGATTTAAAATGGTGATATCGGGACGGGTCGATTTCCGCGTTAAAACAGGTGGCTTTCCGAGTCAAAACGGTTGGCTTTCCGCGTTAATCCGGATCGACACCCGCGTCCCGTAATTTGACATAATCGCTTAGTTCCAGTTGTGATCCTGCTTTCTTTTTCCATTCATGAATGAAGTCGCTGGTCACGCCATGATCGATCAGCCGGACCGCTTCGTTGAGGGTCAGATTCGGAAAGCCCTCCGCCTTGACCTCGTGGATGAACTCCGCCGATACGCCATGATCGATCAGCCGGACCGCCATGTCGAGGGAGATCTGGCTATAGCCCTCCTTCCGGATCGCCCGGATGAAGTCTGCGCTGACGCCGTGGTCCATCAGCTTTATCGCCTGCTCCATTCCGACCGTATAGCCGAGCTGTTTCAATTCGGCCAGATACTCCGGTGTTACACCGTGTTCGTGCGCCCTGATCAGCAGATCGACGTCTGCCTTTGTCAGGGTTTGTTTGGCCGTGTCGGGCCCGGCGGTATCGGGTTTGGCGATGAGTGACGGCTTGACAAGCGCAGCAGTTGTGCGCGTCATGTTCACGCCCGATTTCGGTTGGTGGACGATGACGTTTGCGGGGGCTTTGGCGGGGGCGTTCGCCGGGAAGGTCGCCGGGACGTTCGCGGAGAAGGTCGCCGGGGCATTCGCGGGGAAGGTCGTGGGGACGTTCGCGGGGACTTTGGCGCCGACGGTCGTGTAGATATTCGCGTTGATATTCGCAAGGGCCTTCGTGGCGGCTTTCGGCTCGACTTTCGCTCCATTGATCGTAATGAACGCGCCGCAAAGCACCAAAATGCCAACCATGAGCAAAACCCTTTCCCCGGGATCCAGGGAATGATTCCGTTTATGCACGATCCGCTCCACCCGTTTCACCATCCCGTTGTGCTGCCCGGCAAATCCCAAGGCATATCCGCGCGTGGTCTGATGATATTCATGGAAGGACACAAGCGCTTCGATCAGCTGCCGCCGGCTCCGCGTCTCGCGGATTGCTACGTCATCACAACAGTTCTCCCGCTCCGTCCGGATGAGGGAAGATACCCACAGGAGGGCCGGGTTGAAGAAGAATAAAGTGTCAATGACGTTTTGGGCCAGGTTGAAGAGATAATCGCGGCGGCTGATATGTGCCAGTTCGTGCAATAATATGGACTCTACCTGGTCGGGCGAAAGCTGTGCCAGCATTCCGGCCGGCACGAGGATCACCGGTTTCAGCCAGCCAACCGCGACCGGGACTTTGATCAGCGCCGATTCCAGCAACTGTACCGGCCGGGAGATCCTGAGGCGTGCAACGAGGGCTGCCAGCCGCTCCTGCCATTCCGCGGGAACCGGGCCAGTCTGGTAGTGTCTGATGCGCTGGGCGGACACCAGCCCGGAAAGCAGCTTGACGAACCGCGCCATAAATACAATGAACCAGATCACCACCACTATAGATGCGTGCGCATTGAAATATTGTACCAGCTGATCGATAAAGTTGGTTTGCGCCGGCTGGTCGTGGGTCAATATCGCCGGATCATTTACGGGGGAGTCCGTTGCAGGTGTGAGGTGCTTTTGGACCAGCGTGGTCGCGGCGACGGGTGAACGCAATTCCCGGATGAAGGTGTAGCCGCTGACGGTCAGGAACAAGATCACGAGGACGCCCAGAACGCCGTACCGTGTCGCGGAGGGGGCCCGCTTTGTCATCAGCATTACGGTGCCGGCCACGATCGCCAGGATCAGACCCTGCCAGAGCGAGTGCAGGAGGGTCCAGCAGAGTGCGCGAATGATCGTTGCGGGAATAAAGTTCATATCAAAATAGTTTTATTGCTCTTCATTCAGCTGCTTCAACAAGTCTTTGATCTTGTCCCAATCTTTATTCGACGTCTCCTGATTGCCCAGCAGTTCCAGCATCAGGCTCTTCATCGACCCGTTATACATCGAGTCGACAAACTTCTTCAAAACTACCCCTTTGGTCTTCCCTTCTTCAAGCTGCGTGCTGTACACATGCGTCATGCTGGTCTCGTCGCGCTGCAGCATCCCTTTCTCATGCATGATCTGCATCAGCTTAAGGGTAGATGTATAGCTCAGGGATTGTCGCTGGCGATTCAGCTGATCATTCACAAACCGGACGGTCGCCGGGCCGTGCTTCCACAAGACCTGCAAGATCTCCAGCTGTGCCCGGGTCGGTTCCGGCGATTCTTCCAAACGGGAATCCTTATTCATGGATCAAAGATATAATTTTCAACGTACGAAAAAGGTTATAGGTTGTTGTTAACAAATATTTAACAAACTGGCCTCCTCTTAATATTTTGTACCTTCAGCATTCCAAACTAACCTACAACCCACGATCATGACTCCCCTCGCTATCAACATCCGCAAGGATTTCAGCATTTGCCTGTATGGATTCTCCGGTGTTGCTGCCGGGCAGGACTGGGCGGGTACGGGGAAAGCATTAATGAACCGGCTCTGGCAGGAAATCCGGGCGAAACAGCTTCCCAACACAGGGCTGAATATTTGGGTGTATGAAGAAGGCAACCAACTCTTTACCGGTGTCGAACTTATAACGCCCCCGCCCGCCGGCAGCCCGCTGGAAAGCAAGACCGTCTCGCTGCCGAAATATGCGTATTTTAAACATATAGGTCCGTATACTGAACTGAAGACGGCCTATGAAGCCGCGCATGAGGAATGCAAAAAGGTCGGCGTTCGCGCCCGCCTTCCCTACGTCGAGATCTACGGCCACCTGACCGATGATCCGTCCAGGCTGGAAACGGAATTATTGTGGAGTATTCCATGAAGCCGGTGGGAATAAACAAAACCAAAACAAGATTCATGTCCGAGTTCAGGATCAGCGAAGAGCAATTCAGAAAATTCCGGCGGAAGTTCCTGGCGATCTACGTCCCCGTTGCCGTCCTGGTGGTTGGGGTGTTTGTCGTTACCGATACCTACAAGAGCCATGACGCAGGATTTCCCGTCTGGGCACTCGTCGTCCCGATTATGCTGGCTTATTTTGGTTTTACCGTTTACCGGACCCTCCGCCGCCAGCAGCGACTCTGGATGAGCTACACCATAACCATCGAAGGCGGCGGCATTACCCGGGTTCAGGCTAATACGCCGACTATTTCCATCAGCTTTATGGAAATAAAGGAGATCATAAAAACCAGGAAAGGAGGGTTCCTGATCAAAGGTCTGCACCGGACGGATCTGATCGCCATTCCAAAATGGCTCAACGAGACCGGGCAGTTGGAACAGGAACTTCAAACGCTGGCCTCCATCACGACCGACAGGAAGGATCCGTTGATGATCAGATACCGGTCGCTCCTGGTACTCCTGGCGATCGGTTTATATGTCTGCCTGTATTCCGTCCAAAACAAGATCCTGGTCGCTACCAGCGCTCTCCTCTTAACGGGTGTGCTGGGTTGGACATTGTACGAGATCCAGATCAGCAAGAATGTCACGACCTATACAAAGCGCAGCAGTTGGGTCTACCTGCTCATTATTGCCGGCATCCTTTATTTGACTTACATCAAGTTGAGCTTGCCGGTCTTCTGATTAATATCCACGCCATGTTTCGTAATTACTTCAAAACCGCTCTTCGCAGTCTCCGGCGCCGCCGGAGCTTCACCATTATCAATATTGCCGGGCTGACGCTCGGGCTGACCGCGACCTTCCTGATCGTGTTGTTTGTATGGGATGAGTTCCAATACGATAAATTCGTTCCGGATGGAGGCGACATCTACCGGGTCTGCAACACCGTCCATCAATCGACCGGAACGCAGGACAATGCCGTCACACCGCCGACATTTGCCCCTGCCTTGCAGGCGAACTTTGCAGAGGTGGAAGCGACGACGCGGGCGATGATGCTTGCCGAATACAAGACCCTGGTCGAGGCAGGGGGAAAAAAGGCTTACGAACCCGGCGAGATGTTGGTGGACTCCGATTTCTTCCGGGTTTTTCGGCTGGCACTGGTGCCCGGCTCGGCGGCAGCGCCGCTCAACGATCCCACCTCGATAGTTCTGTCGCGGGATATGGCAGCACGCTATTTCGGGGATAACGATCCTATCGGGAAAAAGATGCTGATCGACAAGTTGCCGGTTCATGTAACGGCGGTGTTTGACCGGAATCCCAGGTTCCACCTGCAGTTCGACTATCTTCGCCCAATCACCTCGCTGCATGTTTCGGCCGATCGGATGGCTAGTTGGCAATGGCAGCAATTCTTCACCTATTTTAAAGTCCGGCCGGGAGCGAACATCCTGCAACTGCAAACCGAATTCCAACGCGTGGTACGCGACCGCGCCGAACCGGTGACAAAGACCCTGGGTTACACGTACGTCCCCTATTTTCAGCGGCTTTTCGATATCCATCTGTATTCCACCGAGCTCAAATTTGACAAGGCAGGGCGCGGTAATATTACCTATGTACGGGCGCTGCTGATCATCGCCATCTTTATTTTGTTGATCGCCTGCTTCAATTTCATCAATCTCTCCACCGCACTCTCCGTCCGCCGCGCCCGCGAAGTAGGTGTCCGCAAGGCCGTCGGGGCCGCCCGCGCGCAACTCATCGGGCAATTCATCGGCGAGACGCTCTTGCTCACGTTGTGCAGCGTGGTGCTTGCGGCAGCGCTCACGACGCTGCTCCTGCCGGTACTCAACCAATTTACCGGCAAGTCTATCTCAGCCGGGCTGCTGATGCAGCCTGCGGCCCTGGGAGGAATTGTTGTATTGTTATTGACCGCCGGGTTTTCGGCCGGCTTCTACCCTGCGTTGGTCCTATCGGGTTTTGACCCCGTCAAAGTGTTGAAATCGGGCATTGTTCAAACCGGGACACCGGGGCGCGCCCCCTGGCTGCGGCATGGGTTGGTCGTTATCCAGTTCAGCTTGTCGGCTTTGCTGATCCTCTCGGCGATCGTGGTATTCCGTCAGGTCGACTATCTGCACCATAAGGATCTGGGATTTAACAAGGATCAGATCCTCTTCTTTCCGCTGCGCGGCGACAAGCTCGCAAAAAGCACCGATGCCTTCAGGGCCGATCTCTTAAGACTGCCCGGCGTCTCCTCCGTCTCGATCGGGTATGGCTATCCCGGCGACGCGGTTGCCGGTGACGAGGTTATATTGACCCGCAACGGGCGGCGAGTCACCCAGTCCGTGACTCAGCTGACAGTCGACTATGATTATGTCAAAACCTTGCAGCTACATCTGGTGGCGGGCCGTGATTTTTCGCGCGCCATGGGCACCGATCAGGACCATGCATGGATCATCAATGAGACGGCAGTCCGTGAACTGGGTTTCGGTACGGCGCGCAACGCCCTCGGGCAGACCCTCTCCTGGCATCCCTGGGATGGCAACAACCCGGATTCCCTCAAGACAGGGCAGGTGATCGGGGTGGTGAAAGACTTCAATTACAAAAGTCTCTACGACAAGGTCGAACCCGCGATCCTGCAGATCTATCCGCAGGCCGCGTGGAAGGTGGCCGTCAAACTCCGCACCGGCAATATGAGTGCCACGCTGGCGCAGATAGGCGGCGTGTGGAACCGCTACGCTCCCGACTATCCGCTGGAATATAAATTCCTGGACCAAAACTTCACCCGGCTATACGAATCAGAAGACAAGCTCCGGAGTCTTCTGTGGGTCTTTACCGGGATTGCCATCTTCATCGGCTGCCTGGGTCTTCTGGGGCTGGCGGCTTATACGGCCGAGACGCGACGTAAGGAGATCGGGATCCGGAAGATCCTCGGCGCGAGCACGGAGGGCGTTGTGGTGCTGTTGTCGAAAGACTTTGTCCGGCCTGTAGTTCTGTCGCTCCTGATTGCGACACCGATCACCATTGTCATTATGAGCCGTTGGCTGCAGGGATTTGCGTATCGCGTAGCGATCTCCTGGTGGATGTTTGCGCTCGCCGGCGGCGTCGCGATCGTCATTGCGGTGGTGACGGTGCTCTACCAGACGCTGCGGGCCGCGCGGGTCAATCCGGTGATGTCGTTGAGGAGTGAGTGAGGCGTCGCGAGTTAAATTTAAAGCACACGTATGAAAAAGCTATATTATTCGCTGGCCGTACTGGCCGCGCTGGCTGTCATCCCGGCTGCAGCGCCGCCAGGCATGCGCGACGCAAAGGTCATACCTAACCATTACTCCAGGGTCGTCTTCTTCGACGATTTCAGCACCGGCCAGCTCGACCGCACGAAATGGAATGTCGTGGTCACCGGCTTCCACGTTAACAAAGAGCTCCAGGCCTATGTCGATTCTGCAAAGACATTGTACGAGCAGGATGGCTCTCTTGTTTTCCAGCCGGCATATGTTCCGGGGTTTGTGACAAAGGATGGCCAGCATTTCGATTTCATTTCCGCGCGGATCAATACAAAGGACAAGTTCGACTTCCTGTATGGCCGCGCCGAAGCGCGCATCCGCATCGACAGCGGCGCAGGACTTTGGCCCGCCTGGTGGATGCTCGGCTATGGTCAGTGGCCTGCCTGCGGCGAACAGGATATCATGGAATTTGTCGGCGACCATGACTGGGCCAGCGCAGCGGTACACGGGCCGAAATATTTCGGCAACACTCCCTTTGTCAACCGCTATCATTTCCCGGCCGGCCATGACATCACGCAATGGCATATCTATGGGGTAGACTGGACACCCGACAGTCTCCGTTTCAGCTACGACGGCATCCCGATGTATACCGTGACGCGCCAAATGGCCAACCGCTATGGTCCCTGGGTCTTTGACAAAAAAGAATTTCTGATCCTCAATTTCGCGCTGGGCGGGAATTATCCGGCGAATGTCAATCACGTGACAGCGCCCTATTACGGTCTCCCCGCATCAACGGTGGAGCTCATCCGTCAGGGCCGCGCAAAAATGGATGTGGATTGGGTAAAGGTGAGCCAGTAATTAACGGCCTGACTGACGAATCGCAGCAGGAGGGTTGTGAGTTTATCATGTTTTCAAGGGTGGCTTTCCGCAACTCCTCAAACGTTTTATATTGGCCTGGCGGGGGGGTTGGTTTCCCGCGACTGCATTGATGATCATGTTGGACAAAGCGTAGATGTGTTCCAGGGTTTCCTGGCTTGTTCTTCCGGCGACAGCGGGCCGTTCAGGTCTTTGGGTCCGGGAGGAAGTCGCCAATTGCCCAACCGACCGGCAAAACTGAAAGCGCACCCGCTGCAAGGGCGGTTGTTCTGATAAAGTTGCGTCTGGTAACCATGGTCTACAATTGATCAAGTGATTTAATTTTCAAAGCATTTTTTAGCTGCTCCAGCGTAGCCCGGCTTTTTATGATGACCGAAACCGGCTCGTTTGGCAACACATCGATATAGTTGTCCGAAAGCGAAACCTCCTCGGCGCCAAAGGTAATTTCT
>DATJMG010000140.1:0-28333 GCA_035508835.1 Puia sp. | reverse complement strand
TTCTGGAACAGCGGCATCCAGTATGTGATGACGACCGATGGCTTGCAGCGGGTAAGCGCAATGGGCAGATCCGACGACATGCCCGAACGCCCCGAACAGCCGAAACGCCCGGAAAAAAAGGAAAAAGTCGAAGCTCCTGAAAACCAGGCCCCGCCCGCCAACGGCGGCTACCGGTATAAGGCTCCCGCACCCAGGCACAACACCGACACCCCCGTCCCCAGGAGCAGTACGATGCTCGTAACTCCTGCTCCGTCCCGGTTCGTCCTGCTTTCAAGCTTTTTTTGACAAACAAGTATACTCTCGTTGGTTGAAGTTGGAACACAGCCCCCCGGCCTCTGCCGGGGGACTATATTGAACCGGGCTGAGCCCGGTTCGCACTTTCCGCCAGGAAAGTGCCGACATTAGATCCTATACCCTAAATTTGCCGCTCAACTCACTACATGAAGAGCACGCCTTTCACCCCTTTTCACCTCGCACTAGGCGCCAAAATGGCCGAATTCGCCGGTTATAACATGCCGATCAGCTACAGCGGCATCAACGACGAGCACCAGGCCGTCCGAACCAACGCCGGCATCTTCGATGTCAGTCACATGGGGGAGTTCATCATTAAAGGCGGGGACGCCCTGGACCTGATCCAACACGTCACGACAAACGATGCGTCGAAGCTGACCGCCGGTAAAGCCCAATACAGCGCACTCACCAATGAGACCGGCGGCATCGTGGACGATCTCATCGTCTATTGCCTCGAAGAGAATAAGGCGTATATGCTGGTCGTCAACGCCGCGAACATCCAAAAAGACTGGGATTGGATCTCCGGCCATAATAGAAAAGGCGCAGAACTGCACAATATAAGCGCCAAGACGGCCCTCCTCGCCATTCAGGGCCCCAATGCCAACCGGATCATGCAGGCCCTTACCAATATCGATATCCTCAATCTCAAATACTATACGTTCGCCAAAGGCCGGTTCGCCGGCATCGACAACGTCCTGATCAGCGCTACCGGCTATACCGGCGCCGGCGGGATCGAGATCTATTTTGAGGATAAGGACGACGCGGCAGCAACGATCTGGAACCGCATCTTCGAGGTTGGAAGCCCACAGGGACTGAAACCCATCGGCCTGGGCGCCCGCGACACACTCCGGCTCGAAATGGGGTATTGTCTCTACGGTAACGACATCGACGACACGACCTCTCCGCTGGAAGCCGGCCTGGGCTGGATCACCAAATTCACCAAGGACTTCACCGCCCGCGCCATCCTCGAGCGCCAAAAAGCCGCCGGAGCCGCCCGGAAGCTCGTCGGATTCGAAATGATCGGGAAAGGCATCCCGCGCCATGACTACGAGATCGTGGACCCCAACGGCACCCCGATCGGCCGGGTAACCTCCGGGACCCAAAGCCCCAGCCTCGGAAAAGCCATCGGGATGGGATACATCCTGACCCCTTTTGCCGCCATCGATACCACGGTTTACGTCAAAGTCCGGGATAAGTCCATCGAGGCTAAAGTGGCCAAATTCCCTTTTAGTTAGTTTTGGTTCCCGGGTTTTGGAATGATTTTTTCTGTAATCAAGGGCGCGATCCGACTATCCAACGCCTATTAATAAGAAAATGCCAACCATCCACCTGACGACTTTCGTCGCAGCCCCCGCCCAACGGGTCTTTGACCTTGCCAGAAGCATTGACCTCCACCGGAAATCAATGGCCCACACCGAAGAAGAGGCTATCGCCGGCATCACCAGCGGCCTCATCGGCCTGAATGAAACGGTGACCTGGAAAGCCAAACACCTGCGGCGCGTTCGCATCCTGAAGTCGAAGATCACGGAAATGAACCCGCCGCTGTCCTTCACCGACGAAATGGTGAATGGAGATTTTAAAAGCCTCCGGCATGAACATCATTTTAAAACGATCGCCAACGGAACACTGCTGATCGATATTTTTACGTACGAAGCACCCTATGGCAGCCTGGGCAGGCTGGCCGACCGGTTGTTCCTGGCCCGCTATATGAAAACTTTACTGGAAACCCGTAACAAGGCCATCAAGGAGTACGCAGAATCGGAAAAATGGAAATTCATATTGGAAAAATAAAGGCCCGAACCCTACATTTGCGTTTATCGCAGCTATGACAAATTCCAGACAACCTTTACACACGGCCCTGTCCCCCGCCTTGCTTCATCTTTACGATGTGAACCATGCCATAGTCGTGATCATCGATGTCCTTCGCGCCACTTCCACCATCGCCACGGCCCTGCATAACGGGGCCAAATGCGTGATCCCTGTCGATAGCGTCGCCAAATGTATCGAACTCGGCCGCCAGATTGACGGCATCACCGCCGGTGAACGCGACGGCACGATCGCCGAAGGCCTCACCCATGGAAATTCACCTTTCGAATATTCCCGGCCCTTCATCGCCGGAAAAACCCTCGTCCTGACCACCACCAACGGCACCAAGCTGCTCCATATGGCCCTGGATCGCGGCGCCGGCCAGATCATTACCGGCTCCTTCCCAAACCTCCGATCCGTTTGCAACTACCTGACCGATCAGAACCAACCTGTTGTCCTTGCCTGCGCAGCCTGGAAAGACAAGATCAATATCGAAGACCTGCTCTTCGCCGGAGCCGTTATCCACCAGGTAAAAGACCATTTCTCCATCAACTGTGATTCCTCCCAGATCGCCGAATCCCTCTTTCTGGACGCAAAAAACGATATGTTCGAGTTCATGAAAAGCAAAGAAGCCTCCCACTACCAGCGTTTGATGGGTCACGGGCTCGAGAAAGACATCCGGTACTGTCTTACACCCGATCTCGCCCCCGTTCTCCCGTTATACGAAAATGGCAAGTTGATCGTCCTATAAGGTTCCTCATTTCGTAAACAGCCGCGCCTTATACCCCCTACCTTTGCCCTCCTTAACCGGGTCCGGCCCGGCACGGCATGGTAAAACAGAATAATATCCATATTGCCCTCGTCGGCAATCCAAATAGCGGGAAAAGTTCCCTCTTCAACGCCCTTACCGGCCTGAACCAGAAAGTT
Organism: Puia sp.; assembly: GCA_035508835.1. Lineage (GTDB taxonomy): Bacteria > Bacteroidota > Bacteroidia > Chitinophagales > Chitinophagaceae > Puia. The sequence continues at coordinate 25,309 of DATJMG010000140.1, read as the reverse complement.
GGCAACTTTCCCGGCGTCACTGTCGACAAGAAAAGCGGGTCCACCAACCTGGCGCCGGATATCCACGCCACGATCATCGACCTGCCGGGAACCTATAGCCTGTACCCAAAACGGGCCGACGAATGGGTAACCTACAAAATCCTCCTCAACCAGGACCCGGCCGTCCGCGCCGATCTGGTCATCCTCCTCGTAGATGCCAGCAACCTCAAAAGGAACCTGCTGTTCTGCTCCCAGATCATCGACCTCAAAATACCCGTCGTGGTCGCCCTGACCATGATGGACCTCGCCGCAAAAAAAGGCATCGAGATCGACATCGAAGGCCTGGAACGCGAGCTGGGCATCCCTGTCGTGATCGTAAACCCGAGGAAAAATAAGGGGATCCCCCAGCTGAAAAAGGTCGTGGAATGGCGCGCCCGCCAACTGCATCACCCGCCTCCCCGGGATTTTATCCCCAACAATGACCTGGCATCCGGCGCCATCCAGGATGTCCGTCGCCTGCTGCCCGAGATCAGCGACTATACCGCTATCCATTACCTGATCAACCACGAACATTTCCATCTCACTCCGGCGCTCCAGGACAGCGTGGAACACATCGAATCCCAACACCGTTTCAACCATACCCGCATCCAGGCCGAAGAGATCCTCCAGCGCTACTCGCGCATCCGGACGATCATGAAGCATACTGTCTCCGAACCGGATCCGCTGGAAAAAACCCTCTTCACCGAACGCCTCGACAAGCTGTTCCTCGACCGGACCTGGGGCTATATCATCCTGCTGGCCGTACTCTTCCTGCTGTTCCAGAGTGTTTTCTGGCTTGCCCAGTTCCCGATGGATGCCATCGACTGGTCCTTCTCCCGGCTGGGCGGCTGGCTGGGCCAGCTCCTTCCAACAGTCTGGTGGAGCAACCTGCTCGTCAACGGACTGCTCGCCGGCCTGAGCGGTATCCTGGTCTTCGTCCCGCAGATCATGATCCTCTTCGGGCTGATCACCGTTCTCGAAGATACCGGCTATATGGCCCGCATCAGCTTCCTCACGGATAAGCTCATGCGTAAAGTCGGGCTGAACGGGAAAAGCGTCATGCCGATGATCAGTGGCTTCGCCTGCGCCGTCCCGGCTATCATGAGCGCCCGTAACATCGAGAACCGGAAAGAAAGGCTCCTGACCGTCCTGATCACCCCGCTGATGAGCTGCAGCGCCCGCCTCCCCGTCTATACCATGCTGATCGCCCTCGTCATCCCTCGTAAGGACGTGCTGGGTATTTTCAGCCTCCAGGGCCTGGTGATGATGGGCCTGTATATGCTGGGCCTGGTCATGGCCATGGTCGTCAGTTATGTCGCGAAATGGTTTATCCGGCTGAAAGAAAAAAGCTTTTTTATCCTTGAATTGCCGATGTACCGCGCGCCCCGCTGGAATAACGTAATCGTAACCATGGTCAATAAGGCCCGGATCTTCGTGACCGACGCCGGGAAGGTCATCATGGTGATCAGCCTGATCCTCTGGGCCCTCAGCTCCTACGGCCCCGGGGGCCGCACCTCCTCCTCCGCCTCCGCACCACCCGCCGCGTCCACCTCCTCTACCACCTCTGCCGCCTCATCTGGCCCAGCCGCGTCCACCTCCTCTACCCCCTCCACCACCCAAGCCCCGTCTACCGCCCCCACCGCCCGCGCCACCGCCTCATCCGCCTCCTCAGCTTCGTCCGCCCAACTCGAGAACTCCTACGCCGGCCGTCTCGGCCATACGATCGAACCCATCATCCGCCCCCTCGGCTACGATTGGAAGATCGGTATCGCGCTGATCACTTCGTTTGCCGCCCGGGAAGTCTTTGTCGGCACCATGGCCACCCTCTATAGTGTGGAAGGCGGGAAGGACGCCGACCGGGAGACCCTGCGCCAACGGATGCAGTCAGCCCGCCGCGCCGACGGAACACCCGTCTACACCCTGGCCACCGGTGTTTCGCTAATGATTTTTTATGTTTTCGCGATGCAATGTATGAGCACCCTGGCAGTCGTCCGCCGCGAAACCCGCAGCTGGAAATGGCCCGCCATCCAACTGGTCTATATGACCGGCCTGGCCTATATCGCCAGCCTGATCGCCTATCAATTGCTGAAATAAACCCTGCAGCCCCCCTAACCCCGCACCCCCCAAACCCTACAACACCCCCAACCCGACCAACTCTTCCCTGAACAGTTCCGGCGTCCGGAAATGGATGCCGATAAACCCCAGCTCCCGCGCCGGCAGCACATTGCGGATATTATCGTCGACATAAATGGCCTTCTCCGGCTCGATCCCGAACCGCCCGATCAACAATCGATAGATCTCCGGAAACGGCTTGCGGGTCTTTTCTTCTCCCGACACGATCCGGCCATCAAACCAGTGCAGGAACTCGAACATCTCCAATGCGACCGGAAAGGTCTCCGCGCTCCAATTCGTCAACGCATACAACTTCAACTGACCTCGCAACTTCAGCTCCCTGAAGATCTCCACCGTCTCCTGAATAGGCCCGCCCAGCATCTCCGTCCAGCGATCATAATAAGCCCGGATCGATGCCTCATGCTCCGGATATTTCACGACCAGGTGCTCCGTCGCCTCCCGCAGACTGCGGCCCGCATCCTGCTGCTCATTCCAGTCCGGCGTACAGATCGTAGCCAGGAACCATTTTCGCTCCCTTTCATCCGGGATCAGCTTGCTGTATAAGTAGTCCGGGTTCCAATCGATCAGCACCCCGCCAAGATCGAAGACCAGCGCATTAATTGTTGCCATACCGTTTGATTGTCGTCTTACCCTTTAATTCTCGTGACATCACTTAATTCTCGTGACATCGTTTTTATTGTCATCACCCGATTTTTCTCAGTCGCTCCACCGCCGACTCCAGCGTGGACTCCTTTTTCGCAAAACAGAACCGAACCACCCGGTCATCCTTCCCCGAAGTATAAAACACCGATACCGGGATCGTCGCCACCCCATATTCTTTGGTGACCCGGATGGCAAACGCCGCATCCGGCTCATCGCTGATCCGCTCATAGCTGTACAATTGAAAGTAGCTGCCGTGAGAGGGTAGGGGAGTGAACCGCGTCTGCGCCATCAGCCCCGCAAAATAATCCCGCTTCTGCTGCATGAACGCTCCCAGGGAAAGATAGGAGTCCCGGTTGGTCAGGAACCGGGCCAGCCCGAACTGGGAAGGCGCATGACAACTGAAACAATTGAACTGATGGACCTTGCGGAATTCCTTCATCAACCCCGGCGAAGACACGCTATATCCCAGCTTCCAGCCGGTACAGTGATACACCTTCCCGAAGGAGAAGGAAACAAAGGCCCGCTCGAGCAGGTCCGGATACCGCAGAATAGACTGATGGGGGATCCCGTCGAAGATCAGATGCTCATATACCTCGTCCGAGTGGATGAGGATATTTGTCCCCGCCACCACGCTGCGCAGCTGCTGCATATCCTCCGGCCGCAGGACCGCCCCCGTAGGATTATGCGGCGAATTCAGCAGGATCATGCGCGTGCGCGGCGTAACCCGGTTCTTTACCTCGTCCCAATCGATGCGGTAGTCCGGGAACCGGAGGAGGACCCGCACCGGGACCGCGCCATTGATCCCGATATTGGGAATATAGCTGTCATACGCGGGCTCGAAAACGATCACCTCATCCCCCGGCCTGAGCACCGTGGTCAACGCCGTATAGATCGCATAAGTCGCGCCCGGCGTCACCGTGATCTGTGTCTCCGGATCGATCGCCGTCCCATAAAGACCCTCGATCTTACCTGCCAGCACTTCGCGCAGACCCGCCAGGCCGTTCATATGCACATACTGGTTATGGCCGTCACGCATGGCCTGCGAAACAAGCGCAACCAGTTCCTCACTCATGGGATAATCCGGAAACCCCTGACCCAGGTTGACCGCCCCGAGTTGAGCCGCCAGCGAGCTCATCACCGTGAATATGGTTGTCCCGACATCGGGAAGTTTACTTTTGATCATATCATCTGACTTCAATATTTTCGGCCCGCACAAGCGGCTCGCCATGAAACCTCAGGTACACCTGTGCAACCGTCACCACATCCTTTTGACAATACGTCACAATCCGGGCGAGATCCCGTTGTCCCCAATAAACTTCTCCAACCTGGCTACCGTCAATATCATCTTTAGGCGTGACGATCCCGAGCGTATGCGCCAGCAGATTCAAGGAAATATAGTTTTTGAATTCACCAAATTTCCACAACTCCATCGTATCCAGATGGGGGATCTCCCAGGGTTTTTTTCCGGTAAGGTTCAGTACCGACGGGAGCTTCATCCCGTGAACGATCATCCGCCGGCATAAATAAGGGAAGTCGAAGTCCTTTCCATTATGCGCACAGAGGAACTTCTGGCCTTCCGACCCCCATTTGTGCAGCAGATCATAAAATCGCAACAGTAGATCTCTTTCATCATCACCATAGAAGGACTTGAGTGCCAGCCTGCGATCCGCGGGTGGACCCGACAGGACCCCGCAGCTGATACAAATGACTTTGCCGAACTCGGCATAGATCGCCGCCCGCCCATACAGTTCCTCCGGTGTCACCGGCGCCTTGTCGCGGATAAGACTGTCTGCCTTATGACGCCACAATTCCTGCCAGTCTGCAGGAAGATCGGTAAAAGCCGGGTACTGCGACACCGTTTCGATGTCAAGGAAGAGAATAGTATGCAGCGGATAGGGAGACATAAAGGACCGGCCGCAAACAGCCGTGCCCTAAAGATACTGATCTCCCTTGTTCCGCCTCACTTCGGCTACATATTCTTTGATCTCCTGCTCCTTTTCCCGTTTGCAGATCATCAGCACATCCGGCGTGTCGACGACGATGAAATTGTCAAGGCCCTGAAGTAACAGGAGCTTGTGATTGGGAGCGTGGACCATGCACCGCGCAGCATCGATCACCATCACATTGTCGCCGGCAACGGCATTATCCAGTTCATCCTTCTCCAGGTTCTCATATGCGCTATTCCAGGTACCCAGATCGCTCCAGCCGAAAGACGAAGGGATCACATAGACGTTATCCGCCTTTTCCATTATGCCGAAGTCAATGGAGATATTGGTGCATAAGGGATAGATATGCTCGAGGGCCTTCCTCTCCGCAGGCGTGTTGAACTTCTCCTTTTCAGAGCTGAACACATCGAACATTTCGGGAAGATATTTCTCAAACGCCGCAATGATCGTCCTGACCTGCCAGACAAAGATTCCCGCATTCCACAGGAAATCACCGCTCGCCAGGAAGGTCTTGGCCAGTTCGAGATTGGGCTTTTCCGTAAAGGTCTTTACCTTATAAACGTTATCCGACACCGCGTGCTGCTCGTACTGGATATAACCATACCCCGTATTCGGATACGTAGGTTTGATCCCCAGGGTAATAAAAGCGCTGTGCTTGCCCACGAAATCGAGCGACTCCAGGCAGACTTTGGTAAAGCCGGTCTTGTCGAGGATCAGGTGGTCGGCCGGCGCCACGATGAGCGATGCCTTCGGGTCCATCTGCTGCAGCTTGAAAGACATATAGGCGATGCAGGGCGCCGTGTTCTTTCTCGACGGCTCGCCCAGAATATTCTCCACCGGCAAATGCGGCAATTGTTTGCGCACGATATCCACATATTCCAGGGAGGTTACCACATAGATATTTTTCCCGGGAATAAACGAGGCGAACCGCTCATACGTCCATTGGATCAGGGTCTTACCGGTATTCAGGATATCCAGGAACTGCTTGGGGAAATCCTGGCGGCTCATGGGCCAGAAGCGGCTGCCGATGCCGCCGGCCATGATCACCACATAATGATGTTTGTTCATATAATGCCTTCTCGAATTAGATTATTCAGGTCGATAAAACCCAGGTATTGCGAACCGCTCGTCACTACCAGCCGCGTGATATCATGGATTCGCATCAGATCCAGCGCTTCGACCGCCAGCGCCCCGGCTTCAATGATCTTCGGACTTTTAGTCATGATGTCCCCTGCGACCGTAGCTTCATTCATCCCTTTCTTCTCCAGCATCCGGCGGAGATCGCCATCCGTGATAACCCCGAGCAGCCTGCCCGATCCATCGGTCACCGCGGTTGCACCCAACCGCTTGGAAGTGATCTCCATGATAACATCCCGGAGCGGGGTGCCCGTGCTCACCTGCGGCCTCTCGTTATGAATATACAACTCCTGTACCCGCATGTACAGCTTCTTTCCCAGTGTTCCGCCGGGATGGAAGCGCGCAAAATCCTCACTGCCGAATCCGCGTATTTCCATCAGCGCAACAGCCAGCGCGTCCCCAAGCACCATCTGTACCGTGGTGCTGCTGGTCGGAGCGAGGTTGTTCAAACAGGCCTCCTGCGCGACAAAAGCATTTAATACGATATCGGATTGCCGGGCCAGCCCGGAGCCCAGATTACTTGTCATCCCGATCAGCGGGTTGCCAAAACCCCGGATAAACGAAAGTAACATTTTGATCTCAGGGCTTTCGCCGCTCTTGCTGAGCAGCATCACCACATCCTGCTCCTGGATCATCCCCAGATCCCCATGGATGGCATCGGCCGCATGCAGAAAGACGGCCGGCGTCCCCGTAGAATTAAGGGTGGCGACGATCTTTTGCGCGACGATGGCGCTCTTCCCGATCCCGCTGATGACTACCCTCCCCCTGGAGGCAAATATCAGCTCCACTGCTTTCTCGAACTGATCGTCGAGCAGCTCTTCCAGGGCGGCGACCGACGCGGCTTCCATTCTGATGGTACTCCTGCCTATCCCGATAATATTTTTAGCCCCGCTCATAGATTTAAAGTCGCAAACCTACAACACTCCATCACCTTTTGCAGCGGTATTTATATCTTTTATAGAACTTTCTCGCCACGGCGCTGCAAGCTATTGGCCTCTAACAACATAGATCCACATTTGTTCGAAATAACACATTAAATTTTTCTGCATGTTTTTGACAGGCGGTCCAATTTTAACACAATCCGCTAGCTCCTTAGGTCGATTTTGCCTAATTTCGCGGTCCTCAGCTCATAAAAGTCCTGAGAACCTCATTTCCTTTACCTCGAACGTCCTGATACATTTGTTAATCCTTACCCACGGATAACTGATTCCGGCTGTTCAAGGTATTTTGACCTACTGGCCCGAAGATCCCATTATGGCTTTTTTCGACCAGGCAAACCGTGAGAAAGAAAATTTTTGAGCATGGCAACAACCGAAACAAAAAAAATAGCCACCAGAAAAACCAAGGCCTCAAGCGGCAAAACTGAGAAAAAAGTAGCAAAACCAACCGGCAACTTACTATCGCAACTGCAGGAACATTTTGGTTTCGACGCCTTTAAGGACAACCAGGATGCCATCATCCAAAGCTTATTATCGGGTAAAGATACTTTTGTCATCATGCCGACCGGCGGCGGCAAAAGCCTTTGCTACCAATTGCCCGCGATCATCAGCGAGGGCGTCGCGATCATCGTCAGCCCCCTCATCGCACTGATGAAAAACCAGGTCGATCTCGTCCGGAGCTACAGCAGCAAGGACAGCGTAGCGCATTTCCTCAACTCGACATTGAATAAAAAGCAGATCCGAGAAGTCCACGAAGACCTCCTGAGCGGCCACACGAAAATGTTGTATGTCGCGCCGGAGACGCTCACCAAGCAGGAGAACATGGAATTCTTCAGCGACCTCAGGATTTCCTTTTTTGCCGTGGACGAAGCGCACTGTATCTCCGAATGGGGACATGACTTCCGGCCGGAATACCGCCGCCTTCGCGAAATGATGGACCAGATCGATCCGGGCATCCCCGTGATCGCCCTGACGGCTACCGCCACGCCAAAGGTCAAAAGCGACATCATCAAAAACCTCGGCCTCCGCGACCCGAATATTTTTATTTCTTCCTTCAACCGGCCGAACCTCTACTACGAGATCCAGCCCAAGATCAAGAAGGACCAGACCATCAGGAGCATCGTCCGCTACATCCTGCAACAAAAAGGAAAAAGTGGCATTATCTACACCCTCAACCGCAAGACCACCGAAGAGCTTGCCGATATGCTCGCCGCCAATGGCATCAAGGCTGTAGCCTACCACGCCGGCCTCGATGGCAAGCTGCGGGCGGAACGCCAGGACCTGTTCCTCAATGAAGACGTACAGGTGATCGTCGCCACCATCGCTTTTGGAATGGGGATCGACAAGCCGGACATCAGATTCGTTATCCACTATAATATCCCCAAGTCGATCGAGAACTACTACCAGGAGACCGGCCGCGCCGGCCGCGACGGCCTGGAAGGCAATTGTATCTTGTATTATTCCCACAAGGACGTCGCCAAGCTGGAGCACTTCATGAAAGACAAACCGCTTAGCGAACGGGAAGTGGGCGCCCAGCTTATCAATGAAATGGTCGGCTATTCCGAAAGCGGCGTCTGCCGCCGGAAGGTTCTGATGAGCTATTTTGGCGAAGACTATCAAACGGAGAATTGCGGGGAATGCGACAACTGCCGCCATCCAAAGGAATCGATCGAAGCGAAGGACAAAGCCGTCAAGGTGCTGAAGACCATCCGGTCGCTCGACGAACGCTTCGCCACCGGCTACGTCATTAATATGCTCCTCGGCCGCCTGACACCGCAGATCCAGATGTTCCGCCATGAAGGCATCGCCGAATTCGGCATCGGGAAGGATGATCCCGAGCACCTGTGGAATTCCCTCATCCGCCAGTTGCTCCTCGAAGACCTGCTGACAAAAGATATCGAAGAATACGGGGTCCTGAAGATCACGAAGAAAGGGGAGGATTATCTGAAGAAACCCCGCTCCTTCAAGATCGTGCTCAACAACCTCTTCGAAGAAGCCAACGCCGACGACGAAGAAGAAGGGGGCGAAACCGGCGGTACCGGCACCACCGACGCGCACCTGTTCGAGCTCCTCAAAGAGGTGCGCCGGAAAGAAGCCAAAAAGAAAAGCCTGCCCCCCTTTGTCATCTTCCTCGAAACCTCGCTTCAGGATATGGCCACCCTTTATCCCACCTCGATCCTCGAGCTCGAGAAATGCCAGGGCGTCAGCAAGGGAAAAGCCCTCCGCTACGGCAAACCTTTTATCGAACTGATCGCCAAATATGTCGAAGAGAACGATATTCAAAAGCCCGACGACTTCGTCATGAAAAGCGTCGTCAACAAAAGCGTCAATAAGGTCTACATCATCCAGCAGGTCGACAAAAAGATCCCCCTCGAGATGATCGCCAGGAACAAAGACCTCCGCCTCGACGCCCTGCTCGAAGACATGGAAACCATCGCCGCCAGCGGCACCAAGCTCAACCTCAACTATGCCGTCGACGAAATGCTCGACGAGTACGAACAGGATGAGATCATCGACTACTTCAAAAGCTGCGAGACCAGCAGCCTCCAGGTAGCCCAGCAAGAACTGGCTGAAAGCAATTTCACCTGGGAACAGCTCAAGCTCATGCGGATCAAGTTCCTCAGCGAGTATGGGATGTAGGGCCGCGCACTCCTGTCCCACTTCACGGATCCCAATCCCTGTTCCCATGCCCGGATAAACCTTTCGCCGCCGCCAACTAACCAGTTTCTAGGGTTTTAGGCCCGATTTTTTCGATTTCTTGCTCGAAATACCTATTTTTGCCACCCCAATCCAATTCCGGTCAACCGGCCGGAACGAAGCGGGAAGGCGGTGCGGTAGCTCAGTCGGTAGAGCAAAGGACTGAAAATCCTTGTGTCGGCGGTTCGATCCCGCCCCACACCACGAAGTTGAAATGTAATAGCCTGTAAGTAAAGAGCTTGCAGGCTTTTTCTTTTGACAGGAGGCGGTGCCCATATCAATGAGGTTATTAGTCTAAAGTTGCGATTTTATTTTCTGCGCAACAAGAACGCCTCGAAATCAAGCCTTCACAGCGACCCGTCTAGTTTGGGTCAACAAAAGCCCGCCATCAAGGCGGGTAACAATAAGGTGATGCAAAATAGCACTTGCATCGCGCCTCCGGGCCCGGACGCTCGGGACAGGGTAAAATCAATGGCAAATCGAACGAATTCGTTCAACGACATATTCTTGGCAGCCGAATAAAGGGTCGCCTGGCGATGCAACTCAGAAGGGATGCGAACATTGAAGCTTCCTTTATACATTTTTTCCGGTTCTTTGCCGAGTTGCTTGCAGGTCTCCAGGTAGTCATCCACCGCTTCGTGGAATGCCTTCTTAAGCTCTTTGACCGTGCCGCCTTCAAAAGTCACCGAATCGTTGATGCCGATGATTTTGCCAAAAAACACCTCGTCTTCAGCGCTGAAATGGACGCTGGCAAAATACCCTTCGTATTGTAAGATGTCAGTCATCTTTAATGATTCCTTTCTCTTTAAGTGAAGTCACCACCTCTTTTAGTTGGTAATGCTTTAAAATATTTCCCGGATGCGGCTTGTGGAGGCTGATGATATCATTCCCCGCATCGGCAAATTTCCTTCTCGAACCTCCCGTCTTTCCACTCTTGATTTCTTACATCCAAAGTGGTCTAAAATTTTAACTAATTCGTCCGATCTTTAGCCGCCTATTATCAATTACTTGTATGAAATAATATGCAATTTGAAAGTTTAGCTTTCATTTAGTCAATTTTTGACCTATTTTTATTGAAATTTGAAAGTCTACCGTTTTGTGAAGACATCGCGGCAACACACAAATTCGTCGTCTATTCCGGCACTGAGCGTTTTCCAATGGCAGGAGGCGCCGAAGCAATAGGGCTTATTGAATTTTTGAAGCTGATAGAAACTGAAGGTCGCACTCCGCGCAGTAAAAAGTATTGATACTCAGCCCGCCATTCGCCTGTTCTCATTACTCCACTTCGATCGGCGCAACCCACCGGAATGAACCCCATTCGAGTACAAGCGTCCCATGCCGCTTATCGCTGGGTTTGATAGCTATAGTGAATTCTTCCACCGTCGCAGTGTCAACCTCGCTGCCGATCCTTGCTATGCCCAGGTCAAGCGAACGAGTGTACTCCGTACCCCACTCTCCGGTCCGCTTGTTCACAATCAGGTCAACTCCGCTTTTATGTGGCGCGGTAAATAGCGTGTATGAGCCTGCAGGGACCTGCATGCCAGCAAGCCTTATCGGGGTCGACGTCGTAAACTGCGTAGCCGCATTTGCGCCTGTCCTCCACACGCGGTCGTAAGGGATCAAGTCACCCAGCAAGGTTCGCCCACGCATAAGAGGTCTGCTATAGTCAACAGTGAAGATCGAATTGCCAATTTGTGCCCGGACGGTATCCCGCACGCTTAATGACTTTACCTTGCCGCCTTGTATCTCCGTTGCCTCAAGACGGTCAGCGATGCCTTTTACGTCCGGCGGCGTGGCAAGTCGTCTTACCTGCACATCGTACGTAGTTCTGGCGCCTGAATAACTAAGCAGGTCACCCGCAGAGTCCATCGTAGCCGCTCCGGTTCCGGAAAGCCAATCATGCGTTATCTCCATCTTGCCGCTGTCAAGCGGCTTTACGGTGGCCTCACCCAAAGGAAAACGATCGAATTCCCGGTCAATATAAAACTGCCGCATCTGCACAGGTGTGCCGGCTGCAAGTTTCGATGCCGCAGCCCGCTTCAGCGCTGCGGCAAAGTAAAGCTCGTAAAGGCTATACATTTGTGGTACATGAGCTACCACAATGCTGCCGCCTGTTGCAAAATCCCGAACCACCGTGCCGGTGCTGTCTGTTTTAGTAAGATGCACTTTATTATCTGAGACATCGGCAACTACTTTTCGATCCCGCTGACCAGGAGGTTCACTGGGGGTGTGGATGTTCATGACCAGGTGCCTGACGCTGCCGTCGTCGTTAAGATCGACCACGGTGTGCCGTATCCGCACCCTTGGAAAGCGATCGACTTCATCGCTCGTTAAAGTATTGCCCTGGCGGCTTATGCTCTCGATTGAAATCGTGTCAAGCCCGAGCATGGTGAGAAATCCATATCGTTCCAGCTTCGGTGCATTACAGCAAAGCAACGAAACCACCGCACCAAGAACGAAGCAAAACACAGCAGGCCTCATGGAACAAAAATAAAATATATTTATCAAATCCGCCTTGCTATATAAAGGCTTGTGATCAAATTACGGGTTACGAGCCCTTGAAATTTGTCTCTGGCAATGTGTCCGAGCTCCGCCAGAATAGCTTCGCGATCCGGCCGGATATTGATATTGGAATATATCGCATAGAGCCTGACATCCTGATCCGGATCAAGAGCCAGTGACCATGCCTTGCTTCGATACTGGATCATATCGAACGCATGAGTCCCTTCCAGCGCAGCTATCCGCGCATCCTTGTCCTGCGAAAAAGGAATTTCAGGATCGGCTATTGAGCAGCCTGGCGGACAGTAGCGCTTACCCCGAGATCAAAACCGGCACCGGGCAATGAGGCGTCTTCAAAAGAGGATGCCGATAAACTATTATTGGTAGCCGATATTAACCATATACCTCGTGCTCCTGCCACCGCCGTCCAGCAATTTAATCGCGCCAAGTTCCAATAAGCTTTGCAGATCTCGTGTAGCCGTCGCCTTGGAAACCCTTGTTATTGATCCATATTTACTTGCGTTCATGCCCCCGGCAAATCCCCGATATCCTTCATCCAACATTCGCCTGACTACTTTCATCTGGCGGTCATTCATACCGTCTCTATACCGGTCGAAAAATTTGGCCTTTTGCAGCGTAAAATCAAGGTGTTCTTCGGCGTCAATTTGGGCGGCAAGGATTACCCTGACGAAGTAATTTATCCACGGAGTGATGTGGTTTGACCGCTGGGCCTTTTCCAATGCCTCGTAATAATTTTTTTTATCGGCTTCGATCACCTTGGAGAGGCTTAATAGGACCGGCCGGCCCGCACCTTGCGATAAAGCCTTTTCTGCCAATGCCCGGCCGATGCGTCCGTTTCCGTCCTCAAAAGGATGAATGGTCTCAAAATATAAATGAACGATTGCCGACCTTACCGGCGCATTTTTTATTTCCTTAGATCCTCCGGGCCCCGTTTCATTGAACCAGCTTATATATTCCTCCATTTCGCCTGGTACGCGATCAGAAGGCGGTGCTTCAAAGTGTATCTTTTGTTTCCCTGACGCTCCGGAAACAACCTGCATGGGTTCGGCATGATCTCGCCAGGCTCCGGTCTTAACCTGGGTACTATCTTTCAAAAGCATGGCGTGCCAGACAAACAGCTTCTCCCTGGAAAGCTGCTCCGCAAACGTGTTACGCACATCGATTATGAGCTCTCCGATTCCTTGTGCCTTCTTGTCCCTGACTTTTTCGAGGTGGGTATTGAGACCAAGGTTATTTCTGATCGACGACATGACATCTTTTCGGCTTAGATATTCGCCTTCAATCTCTGAGGTTTTAATTGCCTCGGAGACCATTGTTTCAAGCACAGTTTCAATTTGGGTGCTTTCCGGCAAAGCAGACAGTATCCCCGTCACCTTCCCCAACTTCTCCGCAAACAGAAATGATTCGCTATCAACCTCTTCGGTAGTGTATTCAAATTTGGGCCAATCTCGCTGCTGCCAATTATATCGATTCATGAGCCGATTACGGGATTTATTCGGCTCAAATTTAATCAAAAAATGAGCCGATTACGGGATTTATTCGGCTCAACCAGGCCCTAACCCCTCCTCACCCCTTTCATGGCCACGGACGGCCAAAAAACAAAACATACCCGTCCGCATCGGCTACCTCAAACCCCCGCAACCCATCGGCGTCGTTCCCGAGTGGTTGCCAAAACGCCACTCCCCGGTCCCTAAATTCCTCATACAGACTGTCCGGCTCCCCGACATAGATCCAGGCATCCAGGCGGGCCCATTCATGACGGGTATGATTCGGGACCGGCTTGATCTCCGGAGTGATCGCCTTCAGCATAACGGAGACCGGACCGCGCCCGACAATAGCAAAGAACGGAGAGTCGGCCGGGGCAACATACCGGACCTTAAACCCGAGCTTATCGACATAGAAATCGACGGAAGTCCTTATATTGCCCGAAATGAAACAAGGAGAAACATAAGTAAGGTCTATGCCAAAACTATCTATCGTCATCCCCGTCTACAATGAAGCCGAAACACTCCCCTGTATCCTGAATAAGATCCGCGTCGTTCACCTGGTCAACGACACCGCCAAAGAGCTCATCATCGTGAACGACTGCTCCACCGATACGACCGCCCAGGTCATCCGGGATTATATCGCGGCGACGCCCGACCTGGACATCAAATTCTACGAACATCCGGTCAATCAGGGTAAAGGCGCGGCTTTGCATACCGGGATCGCCCGGGCCACCGGCGACTATATCATTATCCAGGATGCCGACCTGGAATATGACCCCGCTGACTATAACAGCCTGCTCCGGCCTATGGTGGATGGAGTCGCCGATGTCGTCTTCGGCAGCCGGTTTATGGGCGGCAAACCCCACCGCATCCTTTTTTTCTGGCATACCATCGGCAACCGGTTCCTCACCTTCCTCGCCAATCTGTTCGGCAACCTGAACCTTACCGATATGGAAACTTGCTATAAACTGTTCCGGGCGGAGATCGTCCGGCAGCTCGACCTGAAAGAAAAGCGGTTCGGCTTTGAACCCGAAGTGACCTGTAAGGTCGCGCATCTCCCCAATATCCGCATCTATGAAGTGGGGATCGCCTACTACGGGAGAACCTACAGCGAAGGCAAAAAGATCAGCTGGAAAGATGGGTTTCGGGCAATTTTCTGTATCATTAAATATGGATTATTCAAACTCTAGCCATCCATGCCAAAATTATCCCGGTTCCTTGCCGTCACTGTCGCAATCGCCGCCCTCGTTCCCTCAGCGGCTATCCGAACGAACGCCCAAACACCTACCCGGACACCCGTTCAAACACCCGCCCGGACGACCGCCCCGACCCTGGCCCCGCTCCCCAGCTTCCAGCCGGAATGGGTCCGGGATTTTCCTCCCTTTCGCATCGCGGGCAATCTCTATTACGTTGGAACCTATGATCTGGCCTCCTATCTCATCACCACCCCCGCAGGTGATATCCTGATCAATACCGGCTGCTTCACGATCACGATACCGTCAAATTGGGCGGCATGGAGCTTATCGTGCTCCACCACCCCGGCGACCCCTACAACCCGCTGATATTTGCCGACCGGGCAGGTTATGACGCCGCAATCAGCGACCAGCAAAAAGCCTTTTCCAAACGGGTCAGTGAATCCACGCAAGTTACTCCGCCCGGAGGCTTCTGACCGGATTCCCCACCGCGGCCCTCACCGCATGAAAACTCACCGTCGCCAACGCCAGGCCCAACGCAAGCACCCCCGCCAACCCGAACATCCACCATTGCAGCGATATCCGGTAGGCAAACGTCTGTAACCACCGGCTCGCCGCCCACCACGAAACCGGCACGGCAATCAGAAAAGCAATCCCTACCAACCGCACAAACTCCACCGAGAGCAGCCGCGCCAGACCCGTCACGCTCGCCCCCAACACCTTGCGGATACTGACCTCCTTACTTCGCCCCTCGGCGCTGAATGCCGCCAGCCCGAACAACCCAAGACACGAGATGACCACCGCCATCAGCGTAAACGAATTGATGATCCGCGAAACCGTAATGTCCGCCTCATAAATATGGCCGACATACTCATCCATAAACGTATACTCGAACGGCACGCCGGGCACATCCTTCCGCCAGATCCCCTCCATCCGCGCCAGCAGAGCATGATAATTATCCGTATTCGTGTGCACGATCACCGTGGGCCAAAGTCCATATCTCGGATTGTTGATCCAGACCATAAAGCCGTCCAGATTCCGATGAAGCGACCAGAAGTTGAAATCCTTCATGACTCCGACCACCTCCACAACCCGATCCTGGCTGTCATGGAGCTTTACGCCCGGGGCATTTGCCGGCGTGAGCCCCAGCTGCCGTGCAAACGTCTCATTGATCACCACCCTGTCGGAGTCCCCTTCCCTGAAATCCCGGCCGCTTACCATCTTGATGCCATTGGCTTTGACAAAATAGCGGTCAGCCAGTACATATTCCGCATTGCGCGAATGAGCCACGTCTGCCCCCGGCAACGACCAGCTGTTGTTGAAAACATAGAAGGTCCCAAGCGGTTTGCTCGAATTGCTGACCTCTTTTACGCCCGGGAGCGCCCTGAGATCATCCATAAAGGCGGTTAGCCCATTGAACGAATCGCTGGAATTGAAGGTGAACAGGAGCCGCTGATCCTTGTCAAAACCCAGATCTTTATTCCGGATATAATTCAGCTGATTATAAATGACGATGATGCCCGTGATCAGCACGATGGACAACACGAACTGGACCACGACCAATACCCGCCGAATGCCCCCGCCGGACATCCGGCTCATCAATTGACCTTTCAACACCCGGATAACGTTAAAAGCCGACAGGTAGAAGGCCGGATAGCTCCCCGCAATGAATCCGGTCAAAACGACGAGCCCGGCCAGCATGAGCCAGGTATGATAGTCGCTCAAGAAAGCCGGCGTGACCGTCGCCTGCGTAATCCCGTTCAGCCAGGGAAGCGCCAGCACCAATAGCGGCAGCGCAATCAACACGCTCACGAGCGACAACAGGAATGACTCGGCCAGGAATTGCCTGACCAGATCGCTCCGTCCTGCGCCGATGACCTTTCGCACCCCGACCTCCCTGGCCCGCCTGGACGCCCGCGCCGTAGCCAGGTTCATAAAGTTGATGCAAGCAATGATTTGGATAAGGACCGCGATCAGTACCAGGATAGACAGAAAAGTCGATTCGATCGGTGTGCCGATTCCCGGATTGTCGAAGCCGCCGGTCGTATGAATGGACGCGATCGGCTGAAGATAAAGCGTTTCATGGATACCCCACTTGCGGTGTTCCGCACCGGCATACTTTTCTTCCAGCGCCGGTAATTTCTTCTCCAGCGCCTTTACGTCCGTATGAGGCTGTAACTTGACATAGTTGGCCATGAACGTCTCACTGACCCATGAATCCCAATCCTTGAACCTTTTTCCCAATCCCTCGCTGTTCAGGGTAATAAATAGCTCGCCGCTGAGGTGAGATTTTCCGACGGCTTCGACTACCCCCGTGATGGTATAGTCGACTTTGTTCTGGATCGTATTATCCAGCGTGATCGTCTTGCCGACCGGGTCTTCATTGCCAAACAACTTTTCTGCCAGCGGTTTGAGAATTACCGCCGTATTCGGTTTATCCAACGCCGTCCGCAGATCGCCCCGAACCGGCCGGTAAGTGAAGATGTCAAAAAAAGTAGAATCGACGACAAAAGCATCATTGATCCAAAAATGCTTTTCCCCATGGCTGATCAGACTCTTGTCTACGCCGATAAACGGGATCACCCGCGTAAATTGCCTGACCTCCGGCAGATCCCGCTTCATAACCGCCCCCGTTTGCATGGGAGTAATGGCAACATTATATTCCCCGTCCTTCCCCCGGTCTCGCCGATCGACGCGGTAGATATCCGCTGCATCTTTAAGATACCGGTCATAGCTGTACTGATCCTGCACGTAAAGGAGAATATAAAGGCAACAGAACGTCCCGGCCGCCAGTCCGATAACATTGATGAAGCCGTAGGTCTTGTTCTTCAGGAGCGACCGCACCGCGGTCTTCCAATAGCTCTTTAGCATATATCTGGATTGATTTCGAAAACTAGATCTACCCTGCCTTCAAATTCCGAACCGGGTTCGCCACCGCGGCCCTGATCGCATGATAGCTCACCGTCAGCAAAGCGATCAGCAGCGCCAATCCCCCGGAGATCCCGAACATCCACCAGCTGATGCTCATCCGGTAAGCAAAAGTCTCCAGCCACCGGTACATACACCACCACGACACCGGCGTCGCGATCACAAACGCGACCGCAACCAGCTTCAGGAAATCCAGCGACAACAGCCGTGTAATCCCCGTTACACTGGCGCCAAGTACCTTCCGGATCCCGATCTCCTTACTGCGCTGCTCGGCGCTGAACGCCGCCAGCCCAAACAACCCCAGACAGGAAATGACTATCGCCATGATCGTAAAACAATCGATGATATTTCCCAGGATGACCTCCGTCTCATACTGCCGCTGTACCTCCTCATCCAGAAAAACAAACTCAAACGGAACGCCCGGCGCATCCCGGCGCCAGATCGGCTCCAGGCGGCCCAGCAGCGACCGGTAATTCGAACTGTTACAGCTGATCATGATCGTGCATAAGGAAGGGCTGCCGGGGTTGCATAAAAGCATGAACGGCTTTACCGCCTCATGCAGTGAACCGGTATTGATATCCTTCATCACCCCGACAATCTCAAGGACATCCACTGGGTCATTGCCATACTGCGAATACAGCTTCGTACCCGGGGCTTTCGTGGGGTCAAGCCGCAGCCGCCGCGCAAGCGTTTCATTGATCAGCACCCGCCCGGAGTCATTGTCGCCGAAATCACGTCCGCTGATCAGCTTGATCCCCGCGGCCCGGACAAAATATTTGTCCGTCCTGATATCCTGAACATCCGGGCCATTGGCCATATTGCCACCGGCTAAATAGACGGTGAAATCCTGCATGATCGGCTTCCCCAACTGACTGCTCGACGCCGTCACCGCCTTCACGCCCGGCAGCAACCGCGCCTCTTCCATAAATTGCCGTGCGTTGACTCCGACCGTATAGATATTAAAGATCAACTTCTCCGCCCTGTCATACCCCAGATCTTTGTTCTTGATATAACTTAGCTGACAATAGATGATCACGATCCCCGAGATCAGGATGATCGACAACGCAAACTGGAAAACAACCAATACCCGCCGCAACCCGGCGGCCGATACCCGGCTGGCAAAATTGCCCTTGATAACCCGCGTAGCCTGGAATGCCGAAAGATAGAAGGCCGGATAACTTCCCGACAACAGCCCCGTAGCGGCCGTCAGACCCAACAAAACAATCCAGAAATGATAGTCCCTCAACATCTCAAACGAAATATCAGCCCTCGTCAATTGGTTGAAATACGGCATCAGGAGCCAAAGCAACGGCAAAGCCAGCAGGATGGCCGTCGACGCCAGCAAAAGCGACTCACCAAGAAACTGCCGGATCAGGCTGCCGCGCCCCGCCCCGATCACTTTCCGGACCCCCACTTCCTTCGCCCGTTTAAAGGCCCGCGCCGTCGTCAGGTTCATGAAATTGATGCAGGCGATCACCTGGATCAGCACCGCGATCAACGAAAGTATCGCGAGGAACGACGGGCTGACCGACCGGCTCCATTCGACCTCAAGCCCCGTTGTCGTATGAACCGCGGAGATCGGCAGCAGTTGAAGCTGTTTCTCCATCCCCATAGTCTTGAGCTGCTGCCCGCCGTGCGTCGCCAGGAACGGTCCAAGCTTCGCCGAAAACGCGCGAGGATCGGACCCCGGCCGCAGCTGCACATAAGAGTAGATCATATTCCCCCCGGCCCAGTTATTGATCCCCTTGATGATCCTCCCGATCAATCCGCTGTTCAGCGTGATAAAAACATTTGCTTCCAGGTGCGACCTGCCAAGCGGCTCGACCACACCCGTCACCCGCAAATGCTCCTCCCCCGCCTTATTATTGATAAGGATCGTCTTGCCAAGCGGATCTTCGGAACCAAACAACTTTTCCGCGGCAGACTTCAATAATACCACCGAATATGGCTCCATCAGCGCCCGCGCCGGATCGCCCTCTAAAAAATGATACGTAAACAAATCGAAAAAGGTCGAATCCACAAAAAGCGCCTCTTTCTCATAAAACGACCTTTCCTTATATTTCAGCATGTGCTGATCGGCGCCAAAAATAGAAGCATTGAAAGCCCGCGTATATTGTAACACCTCGGGGAAGTCGTGCTTCATTGCCTCCGCGATCGGCGGTGAGCTGGTTGCCATCAGGTGATGATCACCGGTTAACCTGAATTCCGACGTAACCAGGTATATATCCTTCGCATGCGTTTCATGCCGGTCATAATTGTATTGCGCGCGGACATACAGCAGGATATACAGGCAGCAGACGGTCCCCATCGCCAGCCCGGCAATATTGATCAAGCCGTACCCCTTGTTCTTCAGGAAAAAGCGCACCGCCGTCTTCCAATAGCTCTCAAGCATATTATCCTATTTTGCCTTTCGGATATAGATCGACGAGAACTGGGACTCCATGGTGATCTCCGGGCCGCCGCCATTGATCGTCCCCGAGATCCAGTCGCTGATCCTGATCTGGTGAAAATGATCTTCGTTCTTCGTCTCCAGCTTTGGCTGCGTCTTGTCAACGGCAATATCGAAATCGGTAAACATCTCACCACGGTCCGATCTCAGCTTTAGATTGGCCTTCGTATCCGCCGGGAACGTAACATCGATCTTTCCATTCAACGAAGAGAACGCCATCACAGCCTTGGGATCTACCGATTTGAACTTCACAATGACCTCACCATTCACCGTATTGGCTACTACCGAGCCCGAAATACCGGTGGCGGTGATCCCTCCGTTGACGTTGCTGATCTCGATCTTGCCGCTTACATTACTGACAGAAATATCCCCATTGTTGATCGTACCCACATCGATCCGCTCGGTATTCTGCGGAACCTTAATGGTCAGTCCGAGTAATTTTCTGTTCGTCATCCCCGCATTGATGCGAACCGTATTCTCATTCTCTTCGGCCCGGACATCCAGGCCGCCCGTGCTTCCGATCCGCTTCATCCCCTTTGAGTCGTCATCCTGATCGTCGTTTTCATCCCGCGTGGAATCCATACGCACCTGCACAATAACATCTTTTCCGTCATACCCGATCACTTTAATAAAACCATTCATCAGCTTCGCTTCCAGGGTAACCGGTTTTGCGGGGTCGGTCAGCGGTACGACCATTTCTTCAGTACCTTTCGTCTGCGCCGTCAGCCGGCCGCCGCAGATCGCCAGACAAATAAATAAAACTACTTTTTTCAGTGTTTTCATGTTCCTTATTTTATGCTTGTCGTTTAATATAAATATTTCCGTTCATGGTCTCAAACTTCAACAGCCTGCCCCCCTCGCCGATCCGGATCTGTCTGTCGATGATCAGCTGGTATTCGGTTCCGCTCTCCCTTTTCCGTACATTCCTGGTCACTTTCACCGGCAGCACTTCCCATTTAGGAAAATCCGTGTAGAAGGAACCGTTCCAGCTTTTGAATTGAAGGTCCGCCGAAAGACTTTGCGGAAAGGTGACCGACAGCGTGCCATTCAAGGTATAAAACTCCGAACTGTCCGCCGGGGTATCGAGATAGTTGACGGTCAGATTGCCATTGATGGTATGGGCCCGGATATTCCCCCTGGCATCCTTTATCGTGATCTTGCCGTTGACATTATTTACATGCATCGAACCGGACACGCTTTGGACCGTTATATCACCCTTGTTGACCGTCGAAATGTCGAGGTTCATATGATAGGGGACCTTGACCGTAAAAGCCAGATCGAAATCATAAGGGATCTCCTCCCGGTCATCGTAACCCCCCCTGCGTTCCCAACGGCCGCAATTATGACAGGGCCGCGTATCAAAAGGCTCGGCAATATAGACGATGATGCTGTCTGCGGTCGTGTCAAATCCCAGCTTGAACTCTTTCTTCCCGACTTCAAGGTCTGCGTTATTGTCTGCCGTAAGCCGCTCGTCAATTTCGATCAGCACCTTGTCTCCTGAATAGCCCTCGACATTCAGGGACCCGTTTAGATTGTACAGGGCCAGTACCCCTCCCACCCCTTTCTGCAGGGTGAACTCTTTGCTGATGTGCTGGTTGAATTCCTGCTGCTGCGCGTTTGCGTTGTTGCCGGAACAGCAGATGATGCCCACCCCCGCCATTAGCGGGAAAAATAATTTTTTCATATCAATTTGTTTTTACGTTAACCGGGTGATGGTTTGCTCGATCTTGACCCTCACCATCCCGTTGAGGTCTTTTTGCTGCAATAGCTTTTTAAAAGGTTGAATAGCCCGTTTTTCCTGGAGCTTCAACATCGCATCCGCCAACGCTGCCTGTACCAGCGGCGAATCCTGTTGCAGGATGGATTGTATCAACCCTTCCCTTACGACCGGGTCACGGGCAAAATGTGTCAATGCTTCCAGCGTAGTAAGCCGTACGTTGACATTAGGATCATTATTCAGCGTGGCCAGCAAGGCCGCGGCAATATCAGGGTTTACTTTCCGGATCTCGCTGGTATAGCTGACCGCCCGGAGCCGTTCAGAAGCCGACGGATTCTGCAGCAGCGATATCATCATGATCTCCCGCATCTCATGTACCTGCGCCGTCAACGCCTCGAGCTGCCTGCTTTCCGGAAAAGGTCTCTCTTTCACCGCCATCCCCCCGACCGCCCTTTCCCGCACCGTCGCCCCCTCCGTCTCCCCCCCTGCCGCCCGCACCGTCGTCCCCGTCGTCCCCTCCGTCGTCACCGCTCCCGCCACCTCCTGTTTTGCCGGAACCCGGATCACCGTCATCGTGTCAGCCGGCCTTGATCCCACCCTCGCCACCGCTCCCGCAGGCTCCCGCACAACAACCGTCTTCTGCCGGTTGCTCAACAACCCAAGCCCGAATCCGCCAAGCAACAGGACCATACTAAACCCCATCGCCACCCACGGCCGGATCGCAAACAACTGCCGCAGCGCCGCCATTCCAGCCACCATTCCAGCGGCCATTCCCCCTGCCCCCGCCGCCGTTCCAGCCGCCCCCGGCACCCGCTTCCTGCCGCCCTCGGTCGTCTTATAATTCTCCAGCATCACATTGAATTGGACCTGCATCTCGCCCGACGGCTCCGGAACTGATATATATCCCATGAGATCCCATAGTTCCCTGCTGCCCTCGAGTTCCCGCCGGCAGTCCTCGCATTCGTTGAGCTGCATTTCCAGTTCGGCCCGCTCGGTCCCGGTAAGCCGGTCATTCCACCAGCGCTCCAGCAAGTCCTTATGTTTTTGACATGACATACTATTCAATTTCTGTTTGCTGTTCGAGATATAAAGTCTTCATCTCTCTGATCGCCCGGTAGATCCGGACCTTGACGGCCCCGATACTGATATCCAGAATATTGGCGATCTCGGCCCCCTTTAACTCCTGAAACCGGCTGAGCACCAGGATCTCCCGGCTTTCAGGGCTCAACGCCGCCATCGCTTTTTGCAAGGCCTGCACCGCCAGCCGCTTCTCAACCCGCTCGAACAACCCCGTATCGCCGCCGAGCTTTTCCTCCAGACCTGCGATTTCCACATGCACACCCGCCCGCCGGCTTCCCTTAAAATGATCACTCAGCACATTCCTCGCCACATGATACATCCAGGTCTTGAACTCCCCTTCCCCGGTAAACGTGTGCCTCGACTTCAGCAGCCGGTAAAAGACCGTTTGCACCATATCCTCGCTCGACTCCCGCTGCCCGGTCATATGAAAAAGGAAACCGTATAAGGGCCGATGATAGCGCTGGAACAGCAATGCCATCTTATCCAGATCCCCGGATTTCACTTTTAACATGAGAGCATTATCCGATAATATATTCAAGTAGCTTGGTTGATGCGTTCACGCCGGCCCCCGGCCGCCGTTACTGAATGGAAACCTCGCCGGGAGAAAAAGGTTACCTAAAATGTAAGATTTATTTTTTCTCCCGCAAAAATTCTACCTTCCGTGGCTAAATCGCGCATAAATAATTAACGATCACCGTCATGAGAAAAGTCATTCTCGCCTTGCTAACCGCCTCGGTCTGTCTTCCGGCCCTCTCCCAGGACCAAAACCGCCCCCTCTCACTGATCCCCGAACCCGTGAGCGAGCAGCTGAGCCCCGGCCATTTTACCCTCCCGGCCTCCATCCGTATCGAAGCCCCGGCCCAACCCGAACTGACCCAAACCCTCGATGACCTTAAGACCCGGCTCACCACCCCTACCGGCTATACCGTTAATATCTCCCACGAGACCAACCCCGGTGCGACCATCCGCCTTCTCCTCAATAAGACTGCCGACCCGACCCTCGGCGAAGAAGGCTATACCCTGACAACGACACCCGCCGCCGTCACCATCCATGCCAATAAACCAGCCGGCATTTTCTATGGCATAGAGACCCTCTACCAGCTGCTGCCAAAAGAAATTGAAAGCCGGCAGCTCGTGCAAAACATCGACTGGTCCACCCCCTGTATCACCATCACCGATTATCCCCGCTTCGGCTGGCGTGGCTTGATGCTCGACGTCGCCCGCCATTTCTTTACCAAACAAGATGTAAAAGACTTCATCGACCAGATGGTCCGCTACAAATTCAACCTGCTGCACCTTCACCTGACCGACGACGAAGGCTGGCGCATCGAGATCAAAAGCCTGCCGAAATTGACCCGGGTGGGCGCCTGGAACGTAAAACGGGTCGGGACCTTCGGGACCTTTGACAATCCAGCCCCTGATGAGCCGAAGGACTACGGCGGTTTCTATACCCAGGACGATATCCGGGAACTGGTGCAATATGCCAAAGACCGCTTTGTCAACATCCTGCCGGAAGTGGATGTGCCCGGTCATAGCCTGGCCGCTATCGTTTCCTATCCTGAACTTTCCTGCACCGCAGGCGCCGATACCTACCGGGTCCGCTCCGGGGAGAAGATCATGAACTGGTATAAGGGCGGCTTCTCGGCGATCTACGACAATACCCTCTGCCCGGCTAACGAAAAAGTATATCCCTTCCTGGACAAAGTCTTCACCGAGATCGCCGCGCTGTTCCCGTTCCCCTATATCCATGTCGGCGGCGACGAATGCGCCAAAAATTTCTGGGAGCAAAGCGACGCCGTGAAGCAATTAATGAAAAAGGAGAACCTGAAGACCATGGAAGAAGTCCAAAGCTATTTTGAAAAGCGGGTGGAGAAGATCGTAGAGTCGAAAGGAAAAAAGGTCATCGGCTGGGACGAGATCCTGGAAGGCGGCCTTGCCCCCAACGCTGCCGTCATGAGCTGGCGCGGTGTTGCCGGCGGCATCGCAGCCGCCAGACTGAAACATTCCGTCGTCATGAGCCCCACGACCTTTGTCTACCTCGATTATATGCAGGGCGACGCCGCTATCGAACCGCCGGTATACGCGACCCTGCGTCTGAATACGGTCTACTCCTATGAACCCGTCCCCGATAGTGTAGATCCCAAGTATATCATCGGCGGTCAGGGCAACCTCTGGACCGAACAGGTCTATAATATGCGCCACCTGGAATATATGGTTTGGCCGCGCAGCCTGGCCATAGCGGAAGATTTCTGGTCGCCGAAAGACAAAAAAGACTGGAACAACTTCGCCCATAGAGTGGAAACCAATTTCGACCGGATGGATATCGAACAGGTCAAATATTCCCGCTCGATGTTCGACGCTATCATCACGCCCCATAAGGACCCCGCCGCATACGACAGCCTGACGATCGACCTGGGGACCGAA
>DATJMG010000139.1:0-15072 GCA_035508835.1 Puia sp. | reverse complement strand
TCTTCCTGGGACTCATAGCGGAAGTAGTCGCCATCTTTGGTCAGGACGGTGTGGTATTCGTGTTTGATGACTTCGACGTGGGCTGAGCCGGTGATGACCTTTTCGTTCCTGTCGAGAGCGATCAGCGGGAAGTCGACGGGCTGGTTCAGCGGATAGAACCAATAGCCGTCGTCGGCGACGCCGAAAAAGACCTTTTGGGTATAGATATCGACCGACGAGCTGCGGCTGACGGGGCGACCGGTTTCGTCGAAGACCGTGGCATAGAACGTCGCCTCCAGCAGGCCGATATTTTTGAAGATCTCGGGCACGTCGTAATTCTCTACCGCATTCCCCTGCTCGTCCGTCTTGCCCTGGCGGACGTTCTTATCGAATGACGCGCTTTGATCCGACAAATTAAAATCATAGTTCTCGTATTCCTTTGGCCGAAAGTTGACTGAATGGACCTGGATCTCGCATTCGTAGTTGCGGTTGGCGGCGGGCGGTCCGAAGAAGTTGACCGCGTGGATGTTCAGTTTTGTCGCGTCGCCGGCTTCGAGGACGGTCTTGTCCAGCTGTGCGGTGACCTTGATGCGGTCGGGGACGAACTCTTCGATCCGGAAGGGCTGGGTGGCCAGGAGGACGTCGCTCGAGGTATAGACTTCCAGGGAATAGCTGCCGGTGATGGCGGTAGGAGCGATATCCACGCTGCCTTCGACCGAGCCCTGGGTGTTGAGGGTTTTACGGAATGTCCGGAGCTCCTTTCCGTTGGGCAAAAGAAATTTAAGGACGATCGGCAGCTCGCCGGGGGATTTCCACTGGCGGTCGCGGAGGATCACGGAGAAATTGACTTTTTCCCCCGGACGGTAGATGTCGCGTTCCGGATAAACAAAGGCATCGAGGCCCGCGGGGTTGCTCCGCCGCCCACCTACTTCAAAGCGTGAAGTATTGACACGGGTGGTGTTGAAGGGAAGATAGTTGAAGTCATCGGCCGATTTGGCGATCAACATGGCCGGGCGGAAGCCGGCGAATTCCTTCCGGGTGTATGCGATCTCGGCGACGCCGTCGTTGCCGGTGGTTCCGGTCCCCAGCAACTGGTTGTTGGCGCCGTAGGCCGAGATGCTGAGGCCGGGAAGGGCGGCCGCCGTGCTGATCGAGTTGGTGAAGACGAGGATCTTTTCTTTCCCCTCTTTAGCGATCATTCCGATGTCGGACAGGGAGACGAAGCGGCTGTCGCGGACCCAATAATCTTTTACCGACCTGATCATGACATGATAAATGCCTTTGAATTCGGGCAACTTGTCGGTGATATCCAGGTTGAGGATGCGGTTGACGGAACTGGTGCTGCTTCGGGGCAGGCTACGGGTATCGATCTCCTGTTCGTAGATGACGTCGCCAAGGGTCACGTTGTCGTCATCGTCGGTCTCGTAGCCGGTGCCGCCCTCTTCGTCGTCGGAGGTTTCGGCGGCGGTGCTTTCGCTTGTCGTGGCGGTCTCGCGCGGCCGGTAATTGCCATGCTGCGCCATGAGCAGGTTGTTCTCGTAAATTTTGGAGACCACGACTTTGACCCGGGGCACGTTTATGATCTTCACCTCGATATTTTTGGCGCCTTTACCGGACAGGTAGACGCCTTTGTCGTTGGCAAAGCTGATGGCCGGTTCGAGCTGGCCGAACGTAATATTGGTGTTATATTCTTCATGGAGGACGCCGCCGATGCGCCCGCGGATCGTTTTGGCGATGGTGAGCTCGTAGCTCTTGGCCTGGTCGAAATTATCGCTGCGGATAACGAACCCCGTTTCAGTCGGTTCGGCGGTGAATTTGATGGCCGGGTTGAAGGAGATGGCTGCGGCGAGACCGGCAGGGACGATCTGCTGGCTGGTGTTGACGCGGATGGAGCCGGTCGTCCCGTCGTGCTCGGTCGTCACGTCACCGATGGTCAGGACATAGGGGGAAGGGATGGAGGCATCGAGTTCGATCCGGGCAGCCAGGCCGTTGGCGCCGCCTTCGGGAAGGAGACCTTTTTCGATCCCGATCTTTGCGTCAAGGGTCTTGTCTTCCATCTTAAGATCGAGCAGGCGCAGGGAGATGCGATCAGATGCGGAAAGGGTCTGGAGGGAGTAATTGACGGTCGCGTCGCCGACACTGATGCTCAATTTGTCCTTCAGCTGATTGGGATTGACCGGGTAGTTGAACTGAAGCTCCACCTGCGGGATGGCCGAAGTGCTGTTCTCATCCTGCAATACCCAGGTAGCGTTGGCGTTATCTACGCGCAGATCCGGGGTATGGAAGGTAAGGTCGGTATTGCCCGCAATGCGGCCGAATTTGCTGTGCTGAAGGATGGCGCTTTTTAATGTTGCCTTGTAGGATGTAGCCGGCGCGAGCGGCTGGGCAGGAGAGAAAACCAGCTCGTCGGAGTGTTCCCACCGGAAGCGGCCGGGGATGCGGGGCTCGAATTCGACGTATTCCGTGGAATCCCATTGGTCAACAAGGGAATCGGAGACGAGGGCCTGGTCGAAACGGAAGGTAAGGTTGCCGAGTGTAGGTACTTCGTCTTTCGCGTTGGTATAGTCGAGGCTAACGGTGCTGCGGTTACAGGAGGAGACAACGATAATCCCCATCGCAAGCGATAGTATGGCGATCAGGCCAGAACGGTTAGGCATAAGAGGTCAGGTTGAAGTTTTTATATAAAACGACGGTAATATACAAAAAGAACAATGAAAATTATATTCGCAGGTCTTGTGCGCAAACGAATAAAGCAGGAAATTAGTGTGAGAAGCTAAGGGGGAATCGTGAGGGACATATAAGGTCGGGGTTGCGCCCCGATAATTTGAAGTTGAAATTACGATATGAAAATAGCGTTTGTCAAGAGGTGGAGTAATAAGAAATTGTTAAACCGCGCGGACGTAGGGTGGGCGCGGGTTGGCGGATGGACGCGGGTTGGCGGCGGGTGGACGCGGGCTGGCGGCGGGTGGACGCGGGCTGGCGGGTGGACGCGGGCTGGCAGATGGGTATTCCGGCGGGCGTTCCCTGGAGCGGTCGTGGTTTTCCTTTTATTCCTGCTGCTGAACAGGATGTTTCCCCTGCCGGACCGGATCGACTACTCGACGGTTGTCATGGATGACAAGGGAGAGGTGATCCATGCTTTTCTGACGCAGGATCAGCAATGGCGGATGAGAACCGGGCTGACGGAGATCTCGCCGCTGCTGCGGAAAACCATCATCGAAAAGGAGGACAAGTACTTCTACTATCATCCCGGGATCAATCCGGTGGCGATGCTCCGGGCGCTGGGGCGGAATCTCCTTCATGGGCGGCGGATGTCGGGCGCTTCGACGATCACCATGCAGGTGGCGCGGGCGCTGGAGCCCAGGCGGCGGACCTATTGGAACAAACTGGTGGAGGTCTTCCGCGCGTGTCAGCTGGAATGGAAATACAATAAAGATCAGATCCTTCAGCTCTATCTGAACAAAGTGCCGTACGGCGGAAATATCCAGGGGGTCAAGGCGGCATCGCTCCTTTATTTCGGGAAGAACCCCGATCATCTTTCGTTGGCGGAGATCACGGCGCTTTCGGTGATCCCCAACCGGCCATCGACACTCGTGATGGGCAGGCATAATGACCTGATCGTGGCGGAGCGGAACAAATGGCTGAAACGGTGGGCGGCCGCGGGCGTTTTTACCCCCAGGGAGATCGAGGATGCGCTGGCCGAACCGCTGACGGCCAAACGGGCGGCAGTGCCGGGGCTTGTCCCGCAGCTGGCGTTGAAGCTCAGGAAGAGGGAGGCGGGGGTGACCGGCGGGGGGGTGATCGGCCGGGGGGTGGCCGATGGGGAAGTGATCCATACGACCATCGATCTGAATACGCAGCTGAAGATCGAAAAGCTGGTGAAGGACTATTCGCGCACGCTCACGCTCAAAAATATCCGCAATGCAGCGGTCATCGTCCTGGACAACCGGACGCATCGGGTGGTCACCTATGTGGGGAGCGCCGATTTCCATGACACGGCGGATGGCGGGCAGGTCAATGGGGCGATGGCGATCCGGGAACCGGGGAGTACCTTGAAGCCGTTGCTATATGGATTATGTATCGATGCGGGTCTCCTGACGCCCAAAATGACCATTACAGATGTCCCGGTGAACTATGAAGGGTATGCGCCCGAGAATTATGACCGGAAGTTCAACGGGTATGTCACGATGGAGTATGCGCTGGAGCATTCGTTGAATATCCCGGCGGTGAAAAGCCTGAAGGCGCTGGGCAAGGATGTGCTGATCCGCAAGCTGACGCAGTGCGGTTTCAGCCAGGTCGACAAAGACCGGAACAAGCTCGGATTGTCGTTGATCCTCGGCGGGTGCGGAGCGACGCTGGAAGAACTGACGGGGATGTATTCCATATTTGCGAATGAAGGCAGGTGGGTACGGCCCAGGTATACGACGGATGATACGGCGGGGGACGGGCGCGCGACGGGAGATGGGCAGAAAGTGCTGAGCCCGGCTGCGGCGTTTATGATCGATGACATTTTATCCAGGGTCAACCGGCCGGATTTTCCGGTGAACTGGCAAAGCACGGTTCATTTGCCGAAGATAGCCTGGAAGACGGGGACATCGTACGGCCGGCGGGATGCGTGGAGCATAGGGTATAACCGGCGCTACACGGTGGGAGTGTGGGTGGGGAATTTCTCGGGCGTCGGGGTACCGGAGCTAAGCGGGGCGAATGTTGCAACGCCGTTACTGTTCACGATCTTCAATACGATCGACTACAATGATGATGAGTCGTGGTTCAGTCAACCTTCCGATTGCGATATCCGGATGGTCTGTACGGAGACCGGGCTTCCGCCGGCGGATTTCTGTACGCATCTCGTGACAGATTATTTTATTCCGCTGGTGTCGCCGGGCCGCAAATGCGACAACATGCAGGAGGTGTTCGTTTCGCCGGATGAAAAGATCTCGTATTGCAGGGCCTGCATGCCGCCATCGGGGTATAAGAAGAAACTGTATAAGGTCATTCCGCCGGAGATGCGGGAATATTATGATGTGAACAAGATTGCCTATGTAGCGATCCCGCCCCACAACCCGGAATGCGAGAAGATGTTCAGGGAAGGCAGTCCGGTCGTGATCTCGCCGGCCGGCGGGAGCGAGTATCTGATCAACCGGAAGGATCCGGAGCCGTTGCAGCTCCGGTGCCGGGTGGGGAATGATGTGGGGAAGGTGTATTGGTATATCAACGATCAGTTCTATAAGGCGGCGGATGCGGGAACGCGGCAGTTCTTTATCCCGCAGGAAGGGCCGGTGAAGATCTCGTGCACGGATGATAAGGGAAGGAATCGGAATGTGTGGATTAACGTGAAGTATGTGAATTTGTGAGGGGGGCTTAGTAATTCTGCGGCTCCATGCTGGTGTGGCGCACCCTAAGAACCCGGATCATGTTTTTCGAGAAACGATAAGCCACCCTATAATGATACTTTTCCAATGCCCTGTAGCTGCCATCGTTATCGGTCTTATACTTATCGGGGCCATATATCTCTGGATTTGGGATCGCTTTTTGTATTGCTTCGGCAATTTCCAGTATCACCTTAGAAGCATTTTTGGGAGAATCTTTACTAATGTGCTTAAAAACCTGCCTCATCTGTTTTTGAGATCGCTTCGTCCAAACCACCTCATATCCCTTCTCTACCATTTCTTTATCTGCTTTACAAATTCCTCATGAGAGGTATAATCCCCCCGTTCGTATTCCGCTTCGGCCTCTTGCAGTTCTTGATTATATTCCTCTATGCTGATCCGCGATGCCTGTCTTTCGCGACCTTTCACGAACGTTTTCAGCATTTGCAACACGGATTTCTTTTCCGCTTCGTCAAGTTGAAGGATATACTGATAAAGCTCCTGCTCCAAAGCTTTTGACATAGGTTTTACTATTTGCGCAAAATTATCCATTTTTCTCAATTTTTCAAAGCCAAGGGGGTGGGTCACGCCGACCAGTTGCGGTAGACGCCGACCAGTTTCCAGCCGGTGTCGGTGCGGCGGAAGATATAGGTTGAACCGAGGCCGCAGCGGCCGCCGCAGACCATATTGAGATCGATGACGGCGTATTTGCCATCATCGGTGAATTGCGGCAGGGAGAAGCTGAAGACGAGGTGGTTCGGGGTGCCGTCACCGCCGGGGGGGTTGAGATAGAGGATGGAGTCAGCCTGGCGGCGGGTGATGCAGATGGCTTTTGTCAGGGAGTCCTGTTTCCAAAAATAGGGATAACGGGAGAGGTAGACTTTTTCGGCGAGCTCATTCATTATACTGATGGGGACGGGTTCGAGCAGATGATGGTCTGCCCATTCGTCGTAGTTGAATCGTACGAAGCGGCAGGTGTCGGTGCCGGCAATGAGGAAGTAATGGGGAAGGGTGCTGTCAACGACGATGGGGAAGATGGTGTTGATGAATCGTTCGGGGGATGGGAAAGCGTATTGGGCACGGGCGACCGTGGACAGAAGGAGAAAAAGGGATACGCATGCAGAACGCATGGTGCAATTTTCGGAAATATTAAGTTAATGCGGAGCCAAATTAATCGACCTTATGGACGCTGCCCGCGCCGCTGACGTGCTGGTCGACGGCGCCGCCGCCTTTATAATCCACACTGCCTGCGCCGCTGACTTCGGCGTCGAGGCGGACGCTGGCATAAACCTGGGCCGAGCCGGCGCCGGAGATCTCGACTTTTGTCGTTTCCGATTTCAGGTCGAAGCAGTGCGCATGACCGGCGCCGGTGAGGTCGAGATCGGCGGATTTGGTCTCGCCCTTGAGGTCAATGTTCCCGCTGCCGGAGACTTCGGCGGAGATATGGGGGGCGTTGACTTCCATCTTCATATCGCCGGCGCCGCTGATGTGCATCGCGATATTCTCGGGATTGGTGATCGGGGTCTGGCCGATGATATCGCACGCGCCGGAAACATCGATATTATTGTAGACCGGAGAGGTGACATAGATCTTCATGTCGCCGGTGGGATCGAGATTGAAGCCGCTCTTTTCACGAACGATGACCTTGCCCCCTTCCTGATAGACTTCCACGAACTGCTGGAGATTTTCATCCACCTCTACCTTGACGGAGTGCTGGTCGCCCTGGGAAACAAAAACCTTTGCCGCACCGCCGACTTCGATATCCTTAAAATCAGAGACCGGACGGTCCTGGGTAGTGATATTGCCGTTGCCGTGTACCCGCTTGCCGAAGAAGTTTTGGCAGGAGGACAGGAGGAAGGGAAAGGTGAGGAGGAGGAGCGTAGTCCGAAGGCTGGTCATGGTGCATGTTTTAGGTTGTACGCAAATGTATGAGATTTGACGGGGAAAAGGCGTGGAGGTTACAGTGGGGGATTTTTTTTACTTTTGTGCCACGATGACGGAAAAGATTCTAATCCTCGACTTTGGTTCTCAGTATACCCAATTGATAGCCAGGGCTGTGCGTGAAGCCAATGTGTATTGCGAAATCATTCCCTATCACAAGACGGTTGAGATCGACGCTTCGCTGAAGGGGGTCATCCTGTCGGGCAGTCCTTTTTCCGTGAACGATTCCGGGGCGCCAATGGCAGATGTTGCCGCCTTGCATGCGAAGGTGCCGGTCCTGGGCATCTGTTATGGGGCGCAGCTGACGGCCAAACTATACGGGGGCAGCGTGGAGAAGAGCAGCAAGCGTGAATATGGCCGGGCCTTGATGCATAAGCGGCAGGAGGATACGCTCCTGCAGGACGTGATCGAATTGTCGCAGGTCTGGATGAGTCATGCCGATACGATCCTGGAGCTGCCGGCCGGTTTCGAGGTCCTGGCGAATACCGAAACGATCCCGTATGCGGCATTCCGGAAGTCCGGTCATAATGGCGAGCTTCCGTTATACTGTCTGCAATTCCATCCGGAGGTTTATCATTCGATAGAAGGAAAGAAAATTCTCCGGAACTTCCTGGTCCATGTCTGCGGGTGCTCGCAGGACTGGACCCCGGCGCATTTCGTGTCGGATACGGTGGCGGCATTGAAGCGGCAGATCGGGGCGCGCAAGGTCATTATGGCGTTGAGCGGCGGGGTGGATTCCACGGTGGCGGCAACACTGATCCACAAGGCCATCGGTGACCGGCTGGTCGGGATCTTCGTCGACAACGGGGTGCTGCGCAAGCATGAATTCAGCCAGGTGCTCGAGACCTACCGAAAGATCGGGTTGAATGTAAAGGGGGTCGATGCGTCGGCTTTGTTCTACCGTGAGCTGGCGGGCAAGGCTGATCCGGAGGCCAAGCGCAAGACGATCGGGCGGCTGTTCATCGAGGTCTTCCAATCGGAGGCCGCGGCGGTGGAAGGCGTGGAACTGTTGGGACAGGGGACGATCTACCCGGACGTGATCGAGAGTGTCTCGGTCCATGGACCTTCCGTGACCATCAAATCCCATCATAATGTCGGCGGTCTACCCGAGAAAATGCACCTCGAGCTGGTCGAGCCGTTGAGATATCTGTTCAAGGATGAGGTGCGGCGGGTCGGTACGGAACTGGGGATACCGGAGGAGCAGCTGCAGCGGCATCCGTTCCCGGGGCCGGGCCTCGCGATCCGCATTCTGGGGGAGGTGACGCCTGAGAAGGTGCAGTTATTGCAGGATGCGGATGAAGTGTTTGTTCGCGGGTTGAAGGAACATCACCTTTATTCCACGGTCTGGCAGGCGGGCGCGATCCTGTTGCCGGTAAAGAGCGTGGGGGTGATGGGGGATGAGCGGACCTATGAGTTTACGGTTGCGCTGCGCGCGGTGACGTCCGTGGATGGGATGACGGCGGACTGGGCGCATTTGCCGTATACGTTCCTGGCGGATATCTCCAGTGAGATCATCAATAGTGTGAAGGGGATTAACAGGGTCGTATATGATATCAGCAGTAAGCCGCCGGCGACGATCGAGTGGGAGTAAATGACGATCGAGTGGGAGTAATCGATGAAAATTTATATCCGATATTCTTTTTTCTTATTGCTGGCCTTGCGGGTTCATGCGCAGGATACGACCGGTGTGAAGACCGATACTGTGGTGCGGCATACGGTTGCGTTATTTCTGCCGTTGTACCTGGATTCGGCATTCGATGCGACGGGTAATTACCGGTATGACAAAAACTTTCCCAAATTCATCAATCCGGGGCTGGAGTTCTATGAGGGGGCCGCGCTCGCGCTGGATTCCATGCGCAAGGAAGGCCTCCCGCTGAGTGTGCATATCTATGACACGCGGTCGGCCACGCGGTCGATCCGGCAGGTGGCGGCCGATTCGGCGTTTGACAGCACGGAGCTGATCATCGGCGTCGTGGCGAATGGGGGTGAGGAGCAGGAACTGGCTGCCGTGGCATTGAAGCACCGGGTCCCTTTTATCAATACCAATTTTCCGAATGACGCGGGGATTACGGCCAATCCGGACCTGGTGATCCTCAATTCCACGCTGCGGGCGCATTGTGAGGCGATCTACCGGTACCTGCAACGAAATTACCCTACCAAACCGCTGATCTTTTTCCGGAAGAAGGGGACACAGGAAGACCGGCTGAAAGGATATTTTACCGATCTCGATCACTCCACGGCGGGGGTTCCGCTCAATATCCAGTATGTGACCCTGGATGATGAGTTTGACAACAAGGCGCTGACGGCCAACATGGACAGTACGGAGGAGACGGTGTGTATTGCGGGAAGTCTGGATGAGAACTTCGGGGTGCGGCTGGCAGGGGTGCTGGCGTATCTGAAGAGCTATCCGACGGTGCTGATCGGGATGCCGACCTGGGACAATATCGATTATACAAAGCCGGAGCTCGCGGGAAAGGAGATCGTGTATACGACGCCGTTCTATAACAACCCGGCCGATACGCTGGTCAGGCAGATCAATCAATATTACAAGGGGCGGTATTACAGCCGGCCGAGCGATATGGTGTTCAGGGGCTATGAGTGCATGTATCGCTGGGGGCACCTGCTTTGCCTCCATGGGCGGGATCTGGGTGAACATATCGGCGAGAATAAATTCAAGGTATTTAATGACTTCAATATCGAGCCGGTCTTTCTGAACCGGAAGACGATGACTCTGGACTACTTCGAGAACAAAAAGCTGTATTTTGTTCATATGACCGATGGGAATGTGACTGCGGTGAATTAGGTTATGATCGAGTTTACCGATAAGGGTTTGTATTGCCCGGCGGGCGGGTTCTTTATCGACCCGTGGAAGCCGGTGGAGCGGGCGGTGATCACGCATGCGCACAGCGACCATGCGCGCGCGGGAAGCGGGGCCTACCTGTGTCACCGGCTGACGGTGCCGTTGCTGGAACTGAGGCTGGGGCCGGGTTCTTATCAGGGGGTGGAATGGGGTGCGGCAGTGAACATGAACGGCGTTCGGGTTTCTCTTCATCCGGCTGGTCATATCATCGGGTCTTCGCAGGTGCGGGTGGAATATCGGGGTCTGGTGTGGGTGGTAAGTGGAGACTACAAAACGGAGGATGACGGCATCAGCGGCGGGTTCGAGCCGGTGGCGTGTGAGGTGTTTGTGTCAGAGTCGACTTTTGGGCTTCCCATTTATCACTGGAAGCCCCAGGAGGAGATGTACCGGTCGATCCGGGAATGGGTGGCCGGGAACCGGGGTCTGGGGAAGACATCGGTGTTGATCGCGTATAGCCTGGGAAAGGCGCAGCGGCTGTTGACCTGCCTGGAATCGCTGGGAATGACGGTGTTTGTGCATGGGGCGGTATGGAATGTTCATGAGGCGTTGGTGAATGCGGGGGTTGTTTTGCCGCCGGTGGTGCGGGTGGAGCCGGAGATGGAGCCGGCAAACTTCCGGGGAAATGTCGTTATCGCGCCGTCGGGTGCGGAGGAATCGCCGTGGATGCGGAGGTTCCAGCCCTATTCGCTCGGAATTTGCAGCGGGTGGATGCAGGTGCGGGGCAATGTGCGGCGACGGAATGCGGATGCGGGGTTTGCGTTGAGCGATCATGCGGACTGGAAAGGGCTGCTGGCAGCGATCCGGGGAACGGGGGCGGAGAGGGTGTATGTGACACATGGGTTTCAGGCGGCGCTTGCGCGGTATTTGAATGAGAGCGGGATCGCGGCGGGCGAGGTGAAGACGGAATATGGGGAGGATGAGGAGGGGGCCGGATCGGGCGCGGGGGAGGGCGGGTCGGGCGCGGAAGATGGGCCGGGCGTGGAAGGCGGCCCGGACGTGGAGGGCGGGTCGGGTGCAGGAGAGGACGGGCCGGGCGCGGGGGAGGGCGCGGACAATGGAGAAGGTTAGCGGGATGCGGATGTTTTCAGAATTGGTGGTGAGGTTGGGAACGAGTACCAAAACGAATGACCGGCTCGAGTTGTTGGCCAATTATTTTTCGGCGGCCAACGATGCGGACAAGGTGTGGGTGATCGCGCTGTTCAGCGGGCGGCGGCCGAAGCGGACGGTCAATACGACCATGTTGTGGGAGTGGTGCCGGGAGATGACGGGATTGCCGGGGTGGCTGTTTGCGGAGAGCTATCATGTGGTGGGAGATCTGGCGGAGACGATCGCGTTGTTGTTGCCGGAGGAGGCGGGGGATAGGGATCCGGGCGAAAGTCTCGGGTATTATTTGATCGAGTTGGCAGCGTTGGGAAAGGAGGATGAGGCGGCAAAAAAAGCGTTTGTGCAGCGGTGTTGGGCGGGGATGAGCAGGGAGGAACGTTTTGTCTTCAACAAATTGATCACCGGCGGATTCCGGATCGGCATTTCGCAGCAGACGGTGGTCAATGCGCTGGCACGGGCGACGGGAGCGGAGGCATCGGTCGTCGCGCATCGGATCAGCGGGGATTGGGACCCGGCGACCACGGATTATGCGGCGTTGATCAGCGGCGAAGGCGGGGGGAATGAGCTGTCGAGGCCCTACCCTTTCTATCTTGCCTATGCGCTGGAGGAGGAGTTGGCGGCGCTTGGGCGGCCGGAGGAGTGGCAGGCCGAGTGGAAGTGGGATGGGATCCGGGGGCAGCTGATCAGACGGGGCGATTCATTGTTCGTATGGAGTCGCGGTGAGGAGTTGATGACGGAGAAATTTCCGGAGTACCAGGATCTTTTGCGGGGGCTGGCGCCGGGAACGGTGCTGGATGGGGAGATCATTGGGATGAGGGTGAGTGAAGGAACCCCGGAAGGGGGCGAGGGCAAGGGGTTCATGGTGATGCCGTTTGCTGCGCTGCAGACGCGGATCGGACGGAAGAATGTCACACGGAAGAATTTAAGCGAAGTACCGGTAGGGTTTATCGCGTATGACCTGTTGGAATATGCGGGGCAGGATTGGCGGGAGCGAACCCTGGAGGAAAGGCGGGTGCAGCTGGAGCAGGTCGTACGGGCGGCGGGGCATCCGCTGTTGCAATTGTCGCCGATCGTTCCGTTCGGAGATTGGGAGGAGTTGGCGGCGGCGCGGGCGGGTGCGCGGGAGGCGGGGAGTGAGGGGATCATGTTGAAAAGAAAATCGTCGGGCTACCAGGTGGGGCGGCGGCGCGGGGACTGGTGGAAGTGGAAGATCGATCCGCTGGTGATCGATGCGGTGATGGTATATGCACAAAAGGGGCATGGACGCCGCAGTAACCTCTATACCGATTATACATTTGCGGTCCGCGACGGGGATCAGCTCCTGACATTTACCAAGGCGTATTCGGGTCTGACGGATAAAGAACTGGCGGAGGTAGATGCGTTTGTGCGAAAGAACTCCCTGGAAAAGTTCGGGCCCGTCCGGACGGTTAAGCCGGAACTTGTATTCGAGATCGCTTTTGAGGGTATCGCGGCGTCGGCACGGCATAAATCGGGGGTGGCGCTGCGTTTTCCACGCATCAACAGGTGGCGCAAGGACAAGACGGTGGCAGAGATCGATACGATCGCGAATCTTAAAAAAATGTTGGAATTGTATGGCAAATAGGGCGGGGGAAAATGCGGATTGGTTGGAGAAACGGGAGGGCGTAAATTTGGGTTATGAAAAAATTGTTGGTGCTGGGAGTGATCGGGGTGATGGGGTTGGCGTTTACGCAGGCGCTGCGGTGGGAAGGTGAGCGGCCGGTGGGGGATGAGAAGGCGGCGGGGGGCGAGAGGCCGGTGGCGATCGCGGCGAGTCCGCAGCGGTCGGGGGATGCGGCGGCGGGCTATCGGTACCTGACGACCGGTGACTATATCAAAAGTGGGATCCCATATGATTACTTCGTGCTTGGCTTCGGGCGGACGGCGGCAAACTATCTGCACCGGGACAGTCCCAATTCGGTGATCAGCCATGAATATACGGCGGTGAAAGCGCCGAATGGCGAGACGGTAGTCGCGCCGAACTGCCTGGAGTGCCATTCGCAGGTTTTCGACGGGCGGTTGGTCGTGGGACTGGGAAATACTTTTATTGATTTTACAGACCGGAAAAAATTGAACCCGCGGGGTGCAGCCATGGCGGAAAGCCTGTTGGAGCGCGGTGACCCCCGAAAATACGACGCCGCGGCCGCTTTCCTGACGGCGATGAAGACGATCAGCGGGCAGCTGTATACGGAAGTCAGGGGCGTAAATTCGGCGGACCGGCTGGCCGATCTGCTGGTGGCGCATCGCGATCCGCAGACATTGCGGTGGAGGAACGATCCGGTGATGGATGTGGCGGGAACGGTCGTCCCGACGGATGTGCCGCCGTGGTGGCTGCTGAAGAAAAAGCACGCCATGTTCTATAACGGGTTCGGGCGGGGCGATTTCGGGCGCTTCCTGATGGCGTCGAACCTGCTCACGGTGCGGGACAGTTCGGAAGCCCGGCAGGTGGATGAGCATATGGGTGACGTGTTGTCCTATATCTATTCGATCCAGCCCCCGAAGTACCCCTACCCTATCGATCAGGCGCTGGCGAAGCGGGGCGGAGTGATCTTCGTGGAGCATTGCGCCAAATGTCACGGTTCAAGCACTGACTATCCCAACCTGATGGTCCCTGAGGCGCTTGTGGGGACGGATTCGCTGTTGTACAAAAGCAACTATCAAAGTCCGCAGTTTATCGAATGGTTCAACCGCAGCTGGTTTGCGCAAGGGGATCATCCGGCGCGGCTCGAGCCTTCGGACGGCTATATAGCGCCGCCGCTGGATGGGATCTGGATGACGGCGCCCTATCTGCATAACGGGTCCGTACCCACGCTGGAGGGGGTGCTCGACAGCAGGGAGCGGCCGGCATATTGGGTGCGGGACTTTGCACGGCCGCAATACGACTATGAGAAGGTCGGCTGGAAGTACAGCACGGATACGGCGGGCAGGAAACCGACGGAGGTTTACAATACGACGCTGCCGGGTTATGGAAACTATGGGCACCGGTTTGGGGACGTCCTGGGCCGTGCGGAACGGAAAGCCGTCATCGAATACCTGAAGACGCTGTAGGCTGGCTCTGCTCGTCTTGTGCACTTATTAAGAATACGTTATGGCCGAATTAGATGGAACGACAGGATATCGGGTCATCCGGGAATGGATGGGATCGCAGGGGCGGGAGCCGTTTGCGTTCCAGGAGGAGGCGTGGGAGCATATCCTGGCCGGAGAGTCCGGTTTGGTCAATGCGCCGACGGGGTGCGGCAAGACCTTTTCGGTCTTCCTGGGCGTACTGATCGACTTCATCAATCAACATGGGGAGGATTGGCGGAGGGTTAGTGGTCAGGGGTTACAGCTTTTGTGGATCTCGCCATTGCGCGCACTCGCCAAGGATATCGGCCGGGCGATGGAGGAGGTGATTGCGGGGCTGGGGATGAAGTGGCGCGTGGGGATCCGGAACGGGGACACCGAGGTAAGCGAGCGGCAGAAGCAGATGCGGCGGATGCCCGAGGTGCTGATCATTACGCCGGAGAGTTTGCATTTATTGTTGGCCCAGAAAGGGTATGGGGAGGTGTTCGCGCCGCTCAAGGTCATTGCGGTGGATGAGTGGCATGAATTACTGGGCAGTAAGCGAGGCGTGCAGGTGGAACTGGCATTGTCGCGGATTGTGGGGGTGAAGGGAGGAAGGTGTTCGATTATCGGGATCAGTGCGACGATCGGGAACCTCGACGAAGCAAGGGAAGTCTTATTGAGCCCGGTGGGGGTGGAAGGTTTTATCGTCCGTGCGCTTGTCGACAAGCCGATCGATGTCGAGTCCATCATTCCGGA
>DATJMG010000138.1:0-5998 GCA_035508835.1 Puia sp. | reverse complement strand
GCCAGAGATGGTGGGGCCGGCGGCATGGTGGGGCCGGGTTGCGGCGGGGCGGTGGTTGCTGGGGCCGGAGATCGTGGGGCGGTGGTTGGGGTGGCCGGCTAGGTCTTATCGGTAAACCGGTAGTTGGCTTCGTTGTAGCGGTCGCCGATGTTGGGGAATCTGGCCAGCAGCTTTTCGATTTCGCTGTAATCCTGTGGCGTCAGTTGGATGTCTATAGCGGCGGCGTTGTCGAGAAGGTATTTTCTGCGCTTCGTGCCGGGGATGGGAATGATATTGGAGCCGCGGTTGAGAACCCAGGCAATGGCCAGTTGGGCGGGGGTCCATCCTTTGGATGATGCGTATTGGGCGAATGCTTCGGCCAGGTGCCGGTTGTTCTCGGCGTATTCGCCCTGATACCGGGGGAGGGCGCGACGAAAATCCTTGTCGCCCAGCTGGCCGAGGTTGAGCGTATTGGTCATAAGCCCGCGGGCGAGGGGGCTGAAGGGCACGAAGGAGATCTTCAATTCCTGGCATAAGGGAAGGATCTCTGTCTCTACGCCGCGGGTCAGCACGCTATATTCGCTTTGCAGGGCGCTGATGGGGTGGACGGCATGGGCTTTTCGGATCGAGGCGGCAGAAGCTTCGGACAGGCCGAGAAAACGGACCTTCCCCTGCTTTACGAGGTCGGCCATGGCGCCGACCATTTCTTCTACCGGGATGTTCGGGTCGATGCGGTGGGCATAGTACAGATCGATGACATCGGTCCTAAGGCGGCGGAGACTGTTCTCGATGCATTCTTTCAGATGCTTTGGCGAGCCGTCGAAGCCGGTGAGGCGGCCGGTGGCATCCGTGGTGAAGCCGAATTTGGTTGCGATGAAGATCTTTTTGCGATTCGTGTGGAGGACTCTCGAAACCAACTCTTCATTTTTGCCGTTGGCATAGACGTCGGCGGTGTCCCAGAAATTGATGCCGATCTCGATTGCTTTTTCGAGGGTCGCGATGGATTCGGTGTCGTCGGGCTGGCCGTAGCCGTGATTCATGCCCATGCAGCCAAGGCCGATGGCGGGCAGGTCGATATCGGTGTTGCCGAGTTTTCTGTATTTCATCGGGTAAAGGTCCAGAATTGCGGCGAGATTGGGCTTAAATTTGCCGGATCAATTTCGTTGCTTCAATTTTTTATATGCAGGAATATATTATATCAGTGGGTGAGGTGGAGGAGTGGCAGATGACGAATGATATTCAGGCGCTGGATAACGTTTTTGGCCGGGCGAAGCGGGTGCTGGTAGGTGGCGGGATCGTGGCGGTGGTGCGGGAGCAGCGATCGGGGGAAGTTTACCGGGTCGAAGAGTTCAGTACGCTGGAGGATCTGGAGCGGTATAGGAAGGGGGTATATCGGTGGTTGAAGGCGTAGGGGCTGGGGGGGGAAATATAATGGGGGTGGAAAATATCGTTATCCGGAGAGGTGTTATATAAGCGACCATCTACCGTATCAAAATCGTGCAGTTGTCCTCCCGCCAAATCGTATACAAAACTGATTATCAACAAAAAAGAAATCCGGCATATTCTTAGTTCTTTGACTTTCACCCACTACACTACATCCATGCTAAAGAGTTATTTCAAGATTGCCTGGCGTAATATACTACGCAACCGGACAAACAGCATTATTAATATCGCGGGGCTGGCCATTGGCATTGCGTCGGTAATCCTGATCATTTTGTATGTGCAAGATGAACGAAGCTACGATCGCTTTATGGGCAACGCGGACCGGATCTATCAGGTGAATATCGATATGTCGATGGGAAACCAGGCGAGTATTGGTTCCAACACCCCGCCGCCCATTGGCCCGGCTTTGAAGCGGGAATTTGCGCAGATCGAAGCGTACACCCGATTTTACTCCAATGGGCTCAGTTCCATGATCGTCAGCAACGATGCGTCGAGTACTATTCAAAAGCATCTTGCGGAGCATGGGTTACTGGCAGTGGATTCGAACTTTCTCCAGGTATTTGATTTCGCGCTGAAAGAGGGGGAGGCGGGCAGTTGTCTGAACAACCCTAATTCCATGGTCTTGACGGAGTCAACGGCAAAGACCTTCTTTGGGGACGCGGAGGCGGTAGGCAAAAGCCTGGTTCTCGACGCATACCGGGAGCCCTTTGTGGTCACAGCAGTGGTAAAGGACATACCGCTGCAATCCACCATTCAATTTGACATGCTGATACCCATTGCGGCGGTTAGGCCCGTTAAACGTTTCAGCTGGAGCTGGGTTTGGAGACAAATGAACACTTATGTTCTGCTGGACAAGCGATCCAGCGATCCCGGATCGATCTCCCAAATGGAAAGCAGGTTTCCTGCCATGGTGCGAGTGCAGGCGGCAAGCTCTTTCAAGCGTATCGGGGAATCTTTCGACGAATTCATCAGGAAGGGAGGCAGATACGAACTCCACCTGCAGCCATTAACCGATGTGCATTTGCATTCGGCAAATATCGACTCCCCCTTTCTG
This sequence comes from Puia sp., assembly GCA_035508835.1. Taxonomy (GTDB): domain Bacteria; phylum Bacteroidota; class Bacteroidia; order Chitinophagales; family Chitinophagaceae; genus Puia. The sequence continues at coordinate 3,522 of DATJMG010000138.1, read as the reverse complement.
CACAACCTGGGGAGCATCACCTATGTTTACATTTTTTCTGCAATCGCCTTGTTCATCATTCTCCTTGCCTGCGTGAACTTCATGAATCTTTCCACCGCGCAATCCGTTGCAAGAGCAAAGGAGGTGGGCATACGGAAGGTACTGGGTTCGCTGAGGTCTCAGATGGCGCGGCAGTTCCTGATGGAAGCCCTGATGTACAGCGTCATTTCAGCAGCCTTTGCATTGCTGATCGTCGCAGCCATCCTTCCTGCCTTTAATGCCGTTGCGGGGAAATCCTTAAACTATTCCGTGATCTTCACCAGCTTTATCGGGGCATGGATCGGTCTTCTCGTGATAATGACCGCATTGCTGGCGGGGGCTTATCCGGCGTTCTACCTTTCCTCGTTCAATCCGGTCGAGGTGTTGAAAGGCGGCGGCCTGAAAGGGAGTCTTTCACGTCTCCTTATCCGAAATGGATTGGTGGTCTTTCAGTTCGGTGTCTCGATAGCGCTCATCATTTGCACCATCATCCTGTTCCAGCAATTGCAATTCACGCAAAAAAGAGATCTCGGGTTTAATAAGGAGAATGTGATCGTCCTTTCGAATGTGGAAAAAATAGATACGAGCGCCAGGGAAGCATTGAGGCGGGAACTGGTCACCATACCGGGTGTTCTTCATGCGAGCGTTTCTACCAGTTTCCCGCCGCATGCGGCCTATGATGATACGTATGTTCCGGAAGAAACCGGAGTCGCGGAATCCCTGGTCAAGGATATCGACCTCTCGTCATTTATGGTGGACGAAGAATTCATACCGGCACTGAAGATCCGGTTGCTTGAAGGCAGAAACTTCTCCCGGAACTTCAACGATTCAGCATCCGTTATTGTGAACGAGACAACCGTGGAGAAGATCGGCTGGAAGGATGCGCTGGGAAAATATCTTATCTATCCCGGCCATAACAATCAGCGTTTCAAGGTTATCGGGGTGGTAAAAGATTTCAACACCGAATCGTTGCATAGTGAGATAGAGCCGTTCGCGCTATTCTATAAGACCTGCAAAAGCTTTACTACCCCAAATTCCTATCTAATCGCCAGTGTGCGTAGCGATGACGTTTCCGCGGTGCTCGTCGGGATGGACAGTAAATGGAAGCAATTTGCGCCTGCGGTCCCGTTCGATTATTCTTTCCTCGATAAGCAATTCGAAGCGCTCTATAATACCGAACGGCGATTGGGTTCTGTCTTCGGTATTTTCACCTGTCTCTCCATCGTTATCGCCTGCCTGGGTCTTTTCGGCCTTTCGGTTTATACGGCAGAGAGGCGGAAAAAGGAGATCGGGGTCCGAAAGGTCATCGGTGCCTCAGTGCCAAAGATAGTAAGCTTATTATCCAGGGAATTTGCCCGTCTGGTTATTATTGCTGCCGTGGTAGCATTTCCGGTTGCCTGGTGGGTGATGCATAATTGGCTAAATGGCTTTGCCTACCGGATCACGATCAGCTGGTGGGTATTCGTTTTTGCTTTTTCGATCGCATTTCTGATCGCCATGGTCACGATCAGTTCCCAGGCGATTCGGGCGGCCGTGGCGAACCCGGTAAAGAGTTTAAGGGCTGAGTAGGGTGGATAATAAAAGAGGCCATCGATGAAGATGGCCTCAATCTGACTTAAGTCAGCAGATTATTTTTTGGAGCAACCCGGTTAAGCGAAATTAACCGAAGGTTTCCATGATTTATCTGTAGATAGCATGAATACCTCCTTTTTTTTGGTGAACGATAGATACGAAGTTACGGAAATAACGGCAATCGGGGGACAGTTTTTTCGGTGACGCGGATGGTGTCAGGCCGGGGCGGCGGCGGGCAGAAATCCTCCATTCAGAAATCCTCAATTCAGCGAGGGGCGCGGAGCCCATTTCTGTAATTTGTCGATCACTTCTTCCAGTTTGACAGGTTTGCCCAGATAGTCGTTCATTCCTGCGGACAGACATTCTTCTTCGTCGCCTTCCATCGCGTTGGCGGTAAGGGCGATGATAACCGGCTGATGGTCGGCGTGGTGCTGCCGGATCATGCGGGTGGCTTCCAGTCCGTCCATCTCGGGCATCTGGAGGTCCATGAGGATGATGTCAAATTCGCCGGCGGCGGCGATGTCAACGGCTTCGCGACCGTTGTGGGCAATGACAGGCGTATAGCCAAGCTTTTGCAAAATATACTGGATCACTTGCTGGTTGATGAGATTATCTTCCGCGATGAGGATCTGCATGGGAAGTTCGGATGCCATTTGTCCAGGTTGTCCGGCTGCTTGTCCAGGTTGTCCGGCCGCTTGTCCCGGTTGTCCGGCTGCTTGTCCCGGTTGTCCGGCCGCGCGGGATGGGGAAGAGCTCACGGCGGCGGTTGGCCAGGACCGATGTTCAAGGCCGGACAGGATATGCCGGTACATGGCCTGTTGCTTAACAGGTTTGGTCATGATGGCGCTGAACAGATCCTTGTAGTTCTTCTTGTATTCATCGCCGATGGAGCTCAGCAGGATAATGGGAAGTTGCGGGTATCGCTCCCGGATCGTGCCCGAGAGGCGCACCCCATCCATAAAGGGCATTTGCATATCGGTGAGGACGAGATCGTACCGGCTGTCGGCGGCCAGGATATTCAGGGCTTCGACACCGGAGGCGGCAAGAGTGGCCGTCAGGTTCCATTGTTCCAACTGGTACTTGAGGATGGTCCGGTTGGTGAGGTTATCGTCCACGATCAGCAGCCTTTTGCCTGCGTGTGCGGCAAGATCGCCGGTGGCGGCGGGGGTATCGGCCCGGATACCGGCGCGGGCAGTGATGGTAAAGAAGAAGGTCGAACCCACGCCGGGTTCGCTTTCTACGCGGATCGACCCGCCCATGAGTTTCACCAGTTGTTCGGAGATGGCCAATCCCAGGCCGGTCCCGCCGTATTTGCGGGTGGTAGAGCTATCGATCTGTGAGAATGCTTTGAAGAGCCTTTCCTGTTTTTCCGGCGGGATGCCGATACCGGTGTCGCGGACTTCGAAACCAAGGGTCATCCTTCCGTCGGTGTCGGTTTCGGTGAGCCGGACACCAATGAAGATCTCGCCTTGTTCGGTGAACTTGATGGCATTGCCCACGAGATTAGTGATGATCTGGCGCAGGCGCAGGTCATCGCCTTTAATATGGGCGGGCACTTTGCTTTCTATCTGATAAAGCAGTTCGATGCCTGTCTCGGCGGCGCGGGTGCTGAAGATGTCGAGGACGTGTTCGATGCTCTCGTGCAGGTCGAAGTCGATGTCTTCGAGCTCCATGCTGCCCGATTCGATCTTGGAAAAGTCCAGGATATCGTTGATGACATTGAGCAGCGTCTCGCCGCAGGCGGCAATGGCTTCGGCGTAGGTCCGCTGCTGATCGTTGAGCGGAGTTTCAGACAGGAGGGAGGACATGCCGATCACGCCGTTCATGGGAGTACGGATCTCATGGCTCATGGTGGCCAGGAAGATGCTCTTTGCCTTATTGGCGCGTTCGGCTTCGCGGCGTGCGACCTCTGCCTTGTGGAGGGCGGCTTCG
>DATJMG010000137.1:0-8995 GCA_035508835.1 Puia sp. | reverse complement strand
AGAAATTGCTCGACCTCAGCCGGTCTGGAAGTCCCGATGAGGATATGCTTTCTCGACCCGAAGCCTATGTAAATACCCTTGTTCCCCCTGGCGGTATAAGCCATCCCATTTTTCCCGAACCGTATTCCCCAGCCGCCGTATTCGCGGATGGGCTCATAGGATTTAACCTCCAATTCGGTGATCTCCGACTTCTTGATCACCCTGAATCGGCGCTGCACGGGAAATAGCCGGTAAGAAATAGAATCCGCCGTGATCCTGGTCTGTAGCCGGAGACTGCGCATGAAAAACAAAAAGACGGTAATGAAGAGGAAAGGCAGGCACGCGACAACAGGCTCGACTTTTTTTTGCAGCAAAAGCAACAGCGAAAGGATAAGGAATGCCCCCCACAGAAATAATTCGAGGAATAACAACCATCGCTGAGAGAAATTTTGGTCCTCCTGGAAATTATCTGCCATACCCATACCTCCGTTTAAACTCCTCCAACTCCCTTTCATTCAAAACCTTGAACATATACGTCCGCGTCGACCGGTTCCGCTCCACAAAGGGGATATGCCGCGAATAGAACTCGTCGAACAGCGCCGCCAGTTGCTGCACATGCTCCATACTCTGCAAGAAAAACCCGCAATCCACCTTCCCCCCACCCGACTCGAAGGTCAGCGAATTGGTCATTCCATCCGAATTACTCCCCGACACCATCGCCCCGTCATTCACATACATCCCATTATACGCCTCCACATTGAAGTTCATCTCCCGAACCATATGCATCGGATAATGAATAGCCCCCACCGTGATCCCCTCGGCACTCACCACCAGATCCTCATCCGACAACCCGTAACTCCGCACATCACCCCGGGCGATCACCGCACCGATCACCACAATCGCAATCCCCCCGCCAAACACATACGGAATATACCCATTCATCCCCGGTATAAAAACCAGCGCCAGCGAGGACACCGCAATCACCAACCCCGCATAAGCCACATAAGCCCGCTCATTCCTGCGCGACACCACCAATTTCGTCCGAAACTCCATAGCCCAATTTACAACTTTTCATACACTACCGCAGCCCCCTGCCCAACCCCCACACACATCGTCGCCAACCCATACCGGACATCCATCCTGCCCATCTCATGCAGCAAGGTCGTAGAGATCCTCACCCCGCTGCACCCCAGCGGATGCCCGATCGCAATCGACCCGCCGTTCACATTCACCCGTGTAGCATCAAGCCCCAGCTCGCGCATACACACCAGCGCCTGCACAGCAAACGCCTCATTCAACTCCACCAACCCCAGATCCCTGACAGACAACCCCGCCCGCTGCAAGGCCTTCCGCGTCGCCGGGATCGGCCCCACCCCCATGATCGCCGGATCGACCCCCGCCACTGCCATACTCACCACCCGCGTAACCGGCCGTAACCCATACCGCGCCACCGCCGTCTCCGAAGCCAGTAACATCGCCGCAGCGCCATCATTGATCCCCGCCGCATTCCCCGCCGTCACCGTCCCGTCTTTAATAAACGCCGGCCGTAAAGCCGCCAGCCTGGACATCGACGTCTGACGCGGCTGCTCATCCGTAGAAAAATAGAATTTCTCGTCCTTTCCGCCCAGGATTTCCACCGGCGCAATCTCGGCCCCCCACTTCCCCGCATCCAGCGCTGCAAAATATTTCTCCTGCGACCCCAACCCAAACGCATCCTGCTCCTCGCGCGTAACGCCCCAGCGACGAGCCACATTCTCCGCCGTCTCACCCATCGAATACGGATGATATTGCTCCGCCAGCCGCTTGTTCACAAACCGCCACCCGATCGTCGAATCAAATACCTCGGCCTGCCGGCTGAACGCATGACTGGCCTTCCCCATCACAAACGGCGCCCGCGTCATACTCTCCACCCCACACGCAATATACAGGTCCCCCTCCCCGCACGCGATCGCCCGCGCCGCGTCCATGACCGCCTGCAACCCCGACGCACAAAGCCGGTTGACCGTACTGCCGGCTACCGTCACCGGCAACCCCGCCAGCAAGGCCGCCATCCGCGCCACATTCCGATTATCCTCACCCGCCTGATTCGCATCCCCCGCAATCACATCCTCGATCGCCGCGACATCCACCGATGGATTCCGCGCCAACAGCACCCGGATCACATGGGCGAGCAGATCATCCGGCCGAATCGAAGAAAGACCCCCACCCAACTTGCCGATCGGCGTCCGCACCGAATCAATGACATACACGCTATTCATATCCAATACTTAATTTGGCCCGCAAGTTACAGGAATCGCAACATCTGCGCCTACCGGAATTTCCATAAAAAGCGGTAACTTTCACGCACACCACAACTATCCACACCAAAACACCTTCACCATGGGATCCCAAGCCGCACAGGCCCAACTCTGGGGCCGCCAACCGAAAGACTGGTCCTCCATCCAGGAGCCAACCTCAAAAGCCGGGTATGACTTCGCCCTCGACGCACTACAGCTCACCGGCAACGAGACCCTCCTCGATGTCGGCTGCGGCACCGGCGTTTTCTTGAGCCTCGCCGCCCCCAAAGTTCGCTGGATCACCGGCCTCGACGGCACCGTCGAGCTCGTCGAAGAAGCCCGCCGTCGCTTGCCCGCCTACCCCTTCCTCGTCGGGGATATGGAAGACCTCCCCTTCCCCGATGAAGCATACGACATAGTCACCGCCTTCAACTCCCTTCATTACGCCACCACCATCAGCAATGCCGTCGCCGAAGCCCGGCGCGTGCTCAAACCCGGTGGCCGTATCGTCGCTATGACCTGGGGCAAAAAAGAAGACTGCCAGGTCTCCGTTTCTCTCGACGCCATTGGCAGCCTGCTGCCGCCGCCACCGCCCGGCACTCCCAACCGCTACACGCTCGCCGAACAACAAATACTCGAGAAGAACTTCGAAAAAGCAGGGTTCACCCTGCTCCAGTCCACTGACATCGACACCATCTGGGACTATCCCGACGTCGCCACCCTCCTTCGCGGCTTCCTGTCCGCCGGCCCCGCCACCAAAACCATCGGCCAGGTCGGATACGACAAGGTCGCCGAGACGGTAACGGCAACCCTTGCGCCATTCACCCGCCCCGACGGCCATATCGTCTACAACAACAAATTCCACATCGTCATCGCAAAGAAATAAGCGCGGCGCGCCGCCCCGACCCCGGGGCCCCCGCGCGCCGCGCCCCCTACCTCGTCGCCACACCCTCGGGCCTCACATCATTTGGAACAGGAAGTTGTAACGGCTCCCCGGGCTCACTCAACGTCCCGTCCGCCGCCACCTTCAACACATGCAGCCAGTTGTTATTGGCCGTAAACGTCGTATCCACATTCTGACACACGACATACAACGTCCCCCCGTCCGGCGAAAATCCCAACGCGAAATCCCCATTATTGGCCGCATTCTTCAACGTCAGCTTATTGATAAAACCGGGCGCCTGCGCCTGATCCGTATTATATACCCCGACCGAATTCTCTCCCGAATTGAGCGTATACAACCGGTCACCCGTCGAATTCGTGCGGATCCAGCACGTCGCCGGCCCACCGGCCACCTGCGTCACAAAGCTAAGCACCCCCGTGGAAGGATTGATGTCATACACGCCAAACGCACCCGCCACCGGAAAGCCTACATACAACGTCCGATCGCTGCGTGGATTCGTCGCCAACCCCAACGCCCCGCCATCACCCTGCGGTACAACATACGGCGACCCCGGAGCCGGCGAAAGTCCCTTATCACCCTGTACCTGGAACGACAACAACGTCCCCGTGGGCTCCTCCGTCGGCAGCATAAACGCCAGGAAATCCGTCGCAAACAGGAACCGCCGGTCATTCGACAACAACACCTGCGACGGCGAAGAACCCGCCGGCACTTCGATCGTGCCGTTGGGCACCGGCAACAACCGGCCTGCATCATCGACCTCGAACGTCACATAGTTGGGCTGCTGCGTGATCACATGCAGCGGATCGAACGCCTTGTTCGCCACATACACAAATTGCCCGTTGATCGCCACACTGCAAGGCGTCTGGCCACCCGAAGGGAACGGACTCCCGGGCACCGGCACCAACGACCCGTCCGGATTGATACTGAAGACGGCAACCGTATTGCTGCCGCCATTGACCGCAAAAAGAAACCGACCGTCGTCGCTGATCACCAGCGGATCGTCCGTGTCATCAGGGCCCAATACCTGCTTTGGATTCGCCAGCCCCGCCCCATGGGTAAGAAAAGGACTGCCCGGCAACGGCGCCAACGTCCCATCCGGCTTGCGCCGGTACACCAGCACCGCATTGGCATTGTCATGATAATCATTGCTCATCACATACACGATCTTGCCGCCATCGTCAATGACCGGTCCACCCGACTGCTTGTTGCAGGAAAATAAAATGGCACAGGCCGCCACACCCGCCGCACCGAAAAGTAAACGCGCATTCATAAGAGTTAATTATTATAGTTATTGACAGTAAATTGACTACCGGAAAAATGCTCAACAGAAAAATGCTTTCCGGAAAAACGCCTGCGATCTACATTTTGCTTCCCGACATCTTGTCCCCCGCCATCATGACCTTCCCATTGCCCATGACCGACTCGCCCTCTTTCAACATATAGGTGGAACCATCCTTCTTTTTAACCGTCCCATCCATACTGACCATCACGCCATGCCTCAAAGTCGTATCCTTCATCAGTGGCATGCTCATCCCACCCTTACATACCATTACCTTCCCATCCTTCATCATAAGGCAGTCTTTCATCTTTTGGTCCGACATCATACCCGATCCCGACCCGGAACTGCCGGAGCTCTGCGCCATCACGGCCGCACCGGACAATAGCAGGAACGCGCCTACACAAATAAGCTTTTTCATAATTTGTCTTTTTGAATTGTGAGTTTGGAAATTACTCTGCAAAGAAAGCGCCACCTCCGCTGGAAGTTGTCACAGAAAAATCACAAGTTGATATGGAAAGTATCACCAGCCTCCTCCCATGCACGCAGTCCACTCACCCGACTACCGGCATCCTGAACCAAAATATATTCGTCCCATCCCTTTCCCCCTTCATCCCATCCCTGGCCCCCTTTATCCCCACCTTTACCTCCACCCCATAGGCAAACCCATGCATCCCCAATACCCGCTTGACGATGGTTAACCCGATCGCTGACTTCCCTGGCCTCACCCCCTCGGCCCCATTGAACCACGCTACCATTTCCTCCGTCAACCTCTCCCCTTCATTGGAAACCCGACAGACCAGCTCGCGATCTCTCGCTTCCAAAGAGACAACAACCCTTCCCCCAACCCGTCTATATGCCACCGCATTCACGATAAGATTCTGCAATACCCGCTCCATCATCGAAATATCCCCTTCAACCCATGCCCCATCCATACAGTTATCACAGGTAACCTCCCCCTTTCCCCTTACCACCTCCTGCACCACCTCCGAAAACACAAACGGCTCGCGACGCAATTCAAAACTCGCCGCCTCCATCTTCGATAGCTCAAACACCTGCTCCACCATCTTCTCCACCTGCCTGATCTTGCCCAAAACCAACTCGCCATACTCCTTCTCCTCGCCCGGACCCAACTCGCCCCTCTTGAGCTGCAACGTCTCCGCATACCCGCGCGCAATCGCCAGCGGCGTCCGCAAGTCATGCGCCATATTGGTCATAAAATCCCGCCGCTCCTTCTCCGACGCCACAGCCCGCTTGGTGTTTTCGATTAATTCAAACCTCCGCCGCGCACGGCGTATATAGAACACAGTTATCGCCAACGAAACGACCACAATAAGCAGCGCAGCCTCCAGCGCCGCGGGCGTCACCCGGCTGTTCACCAGCATTTGCGTCACCGACCGGTATTGCTGATTTCCAAAGATCACATAGATATACCCCAGCCGCCCCTTCCCGCCTTCGGCCCCCGCCCCGCCTTCCACGCTCGCGGCACTGAAGACCTTTCGATGCCCCGGATCCCGTGGATCGGATCCATTAATATAGTGAAAGCCCCCCGACTCCAGGTAGGACCGCACCGCCCCCATATCGACCTGCCAGTTCCGGATCTCACCCGTATCCCCATGAAAATAAATGACCCGCCCCGTCGTGTCCAGGAAATATACCTCCGCACTCGGACTGATCACCATCGCCTGGTAGAACACCGAATCCGCCTTTTGCCGGTCAAACCCGCCGCGCCCATACGGCGACGTGAACTTGGCGATATGCGCCGCCACATCTTTGTTCAACAATTGCGTACTCGCCGCATAGAAAGAAGTCGTCGCCAGATACGTCACCCCGACAAAAAGCAAACCCAGCACCGCGATCAGCAGCACCACCACCACATAAATGCGCCGGAAGATGGCAACCGGCCCCTGACTCATAATCGTTCCCCTTTTCATTTAATTGCTCCCCTTCTTATTTAATTGCCCCCTTTTCAATTAATTGCCCCCCTTTTCATTCGGCAAATCGATAACCTGTCCCCCAGGTCGTGAGGATATATTCGGGTTTACTGATATTCTTTTCAAGCTTGATCCGCAACCGGTTAATATGAGAAGTCACCGTATGCTCATACTCCTGGAACGCAAACCCCCAGATCTGCTCGAGGAGCTCATGCCGGGTATACGTCTTCCCCGGATGACTCGCCATCAGCACGAGCAGGTCAAACTCCTTCGGCGTCAACTCTAACCGCTCCCCCCTGATCATCACTTTTTTCTTCTCTCTGTCAATGACCAGATCACCCCTTGCCAAAACATTCTCCCCTGCCGACTCACGCGGTTCCTCACTCCCCCGCCGCATCAACGCCTTGACCCGCGCCATCAACTCGAAGACCCCAAACGGCTTCGTCAGATAATCATCCGCCCCCAACTCCAGCGCCGTCACCTTATCCGTTTCCTCCCCAAGCGAACTCAACATCAGGATGGGCGTACGCTCATCCTGCTCCCGGATCCGGCGGCAGATCTCGACCCCGCTCAGGTCAGGTAACATGATGTCCAATATAACAAGGTGAAACGTCATATCCGCCAGCCGCGACAACGCAGCCGCGCCCCGGTCACACGCGGTGACCCGATAGAAAGGCTCATGCAAATGCAAGTTCAACAGGTTGGTGATCTGCGGATCATCCTCCACCAGCAGGATATTCTTCATTCCGCAATCTACTCAATTTATTCGCTACGCAAAGAGGTCACCGGATTCGCCCTCGCCGCCCGCATCGCCTGCACCCCCGTGGTCACAAACGCAATCCCAACCGCTAACACCGCCGCCACCCCAAAAACCCACGCCTCCATGCCCATCCGATACGCAAATCCCCTCAGCCACCAGTGCCCCAGCCACCACGCCACCGGCGACGCCACCACCACCGCCAACACAACAAGCCCGATCAACTCCCGCGATAACAACCCCACAATCCCCCCGGCCGATGCCCCTAACACCTTCCGGATCCCGATCTCCTTCATCCGCTGCTCCGCCGCATAGCTCACCAACCCGAATAACCCCAAACACGCAATCAGGATCGCAAACGCCGCAAAAGCGATAAACAACCGGCCCGTCCGCTGCTCCGACATATACAGCCGGTTGAAATCGTCATCCATAAAGGTATATTCAAAGGGCTGCCCCGCCATCCCCGGAACAACCGCATGATACTTTGCCTCGATACCCGCCATCAGCCGCGGCAGATCATCCGTCCGCACCCGCACCGCCATCTTGTCCACCTGGTTCCGCAACATCAGCACGATCGGCTTCACTTTATTTCGCATACTCCCGGCACTGAAATCCTTCACCACGCCAATGATCCGAAAGGGCGTGGCCGGCGAGCGCGGATCAGTCCCCATATACAGTTTATGCTCCAGCGGCTTCCCGAACCCCAGTAAACGCGCCGCCGTCTCATTGATGATCACCGCCCCCGAATCCGTCGGCATCAGCGGTGAGAAATTTCGGCCCGCCGCCATCTCCATCCCAAGCGTAGGAATATACCGCGCATCCACAAACCAGCGTCCCATACTCATCGTCTGACTTTCCGACATGCTGGCGTCACGACTGAACACAATGATATTCCAATCCGTGCTCGTCGGAAAGACCGACGCCATCGTCGTCGAGACAACCCCCGGCATCTTCAGCACTTCGTCCTCAAACGTCCGCGCATGCACCCACAACGATCCCATATTCGAGATCACTACCACATGCTCCCGGTCATAACCCAGTTTCCGGTTTTGCATATACCGCAGTTGACTATAGATCGTCAGTGTCCCGATGATCAGGATGACCGCCGTGGTGAACTGGAAAACGACCAACGCATTTCTTATCCATAACCCGCGCAACCCCCTCGCCTGATCTTCGGCAAACCTTCGTCCCTTGGTTCGCCTCGTTCGGGACCATCGGAGACCTAGGTCCCCCTTCAATACTTTCGACGGTTGAAAGGCCGACAGGAAGAACGCCGGATAACTACCCGCCGCCAGCCCCACCACCGCCATCAATCCGATCATCCCCGGCGCCAGCCACACCCATGGTAACTCACTCCAGGAGACCTTCACCCCGGCCAGTTCATTCAAATACGGCAACGCAACCCCCGCCAGCAACAACCCTGACAGCAACGCCAGCCCGCAAGTCACCAGCGACTCCGTCAGGAACTGTCCCACCAGCTGGCTACGCCGCGAACCCAGCACCTTCCTCACTCCTACCTCCCGCGCCCGCCCCGAAGATCGCGATGTCGATAAATTCATAAAGTTGACACAAGCGAGCAACAAGATCAACACCCCCGCAGCGATAAAAATATACACGTACTCGACATTCCCCACCGGCTCAACCTCATTCGTCAGATCCGAATATAAATGGATCCGCGTAACCGGCATCGGCTTATATCGATAATGACTCCCTTTCGCCTCCAGATCGCTGATCCCGGCATGAAGCGCAGCCACCAGATCAGGCTGGACATATTTCTGGACCACCGCCCGCAAGTCACGCTCCAGTTGAGCCTTGCTGACGCCCGGCCGAACCACCACATAAGTCGCAACATTATTATTCAACCACTCC
>DATJMG010000136.1:0-13098 GCA_035508835.1 Puia sp. | reverse complement strand
GATCACCGTATCATGAGTGAACGCATCGATCTCATTGTTCATGCTGATCAGGTCGATATTGTAGCGAAAAAGCGAATTCCGCCACCCCTCCAGCTGATCCTTGATCTTTCCCAACAGAACGGCATAAAGCTGCAAACTCTTGAAATCCGGCACCGTTCCCGATAAAGAAAGATTGTCGGCGATCGCCTGGATATTTTCACCGATCTGCGGGAGCTGCTGTTCGACCTTGCGAGTATTGAACCCCAGGCTGGTGAAATCATTGATCCGGTTCAGGGTAAGATGCAGGTTGTCCAACCGCGTAGTAATGGTATCCAGCGAATATTCCAGATGCGATTTCGGCGGCCCCCCGGCCGGCTCCTCCTTCTTCTTCTGCCCGCGCGCAGGCAGAACACAACCAGCCAGGATCAGGGTAAAGAGAACGACTGATGACCATTTCATGCGATGACCCTCTCAATCGGCGCGCCAGCCGCCGGATGGGGCACAGATTTTGAACTTTATATCGAATTGGGGAAATTTTACAACATTGGATACCAAAGCAGTCATTAATATCCAGCTCTTTATTCTTCTGTCGGCAGCCATCCTCTACTTCGCAAAACCCGTTCTGATGCCGCTGGCTATCGCCGGAATGTTTGCCCTCGTGTTCATGCCGGTCTGCCGTTGGCTCGAAAGCAAAGGTTGCCATACCATCGCGGCGGCGCTGATCTGCGGCCTGCTCTTTGCCCTGCTGGTAGTCGCGATCGTCGGATTCCTGATCTGGCACGTCCAGCATATCGCGGCCGACTTTTCCGACATCCGCCAGCATTTTACCGATTATATCCAGGGATTTCGAAAATACCTGCACGACCGCTTCGGCATGGACACGCTGAAGAAAGACAGCCCGCTTCCCATTCCCGTACAGCCCAACAGCAACGGGATCGGCAAAATAGCCGCCTCCTTCATGGGCGCGGTCGTTTCTGTCGCCATCAACCTGCTGCTGATCCTCGTCTATATGATCATGCTGCTTTGCCTGCGCCACGACATCCGGTCCTTTCTTCTCCGCATCTCGGGCCTCCAGTCCAAAGAAAAGACGGATATCGTGATCCTCCAGTCGGCAAAAGTTGTCCAGCAGTATCTGTGGGGGCTTTCCATCGTCATCATTTGCCTGTGGATCATGTATAGCATCGGATTTACCGTCATTGGCATCCATAACGCCATCTTCTTTGCTATTCTCTGCGGCATTCTCGAGATCATTCCCTTTGTCGGTAACATTACCGGTACATCCCTCACCTGTTTGATGGCGCTTTCACAGGGCGGCGGTTTCAGTATGGTTCTCGCCGTGATCGCCACTTATATGCTGATCCAGGGCATCCAGTTCTATATCATCTCCCCGCTGGTCATGCAAATCCAGGTGAGCATCCATCCGCTGTTCACCATCGTCGTCCTGTTTGCCGGCGACCTGATCTGGGGCATCGCCGGAATGATCCTGGCCATCCCTGCGCTCGGCATCGTCAAGATCGTCTGTGACCACATCGACGATCTTCAACCCCTGGGGCGCCTCCTTGGCAGGAATCGTCCGATAAAACGCCGGTGGTCATTTTCCCGCCGCCAACCCGATCACGACCGCCTGCCAGGGCCGTAGCCGAACCCCCTCATTTACCCGCTCTACCTCCGGATAATTGCTGATCCATACCTCACCCCCTTCTGCCGGGAACATTCGTTCGCTGCCCCCGAAGTTCAACATGACCAATACCCGCTCCGTCCCATCCCATCGCTCATAGGCATACACCTTCTCATCCTCCGGCCGGATCAGCCGGTACTCGCCATACACGAGCACGCGACGTTCGCGCCGCAGCCGCACCAGCCGCCTCACATAAGCCAGCACCGACTGCGGATCGCTTTCCTGCGCCGCCGCATTCACCACCCGGTAATTCTCATTGACCGCTATCCAGGGCTCCCCTTCCGTGAACCCGGCATGTAACCCGGCATTCCACTGGAACGGCGTCCGGCTGTTGTCCCTCGCCGTTAGCTGCTGATCTTTCAGGAACGCCGCCGTATCACCCCCGGCAGCACGGATCTGCTCATACTTTCGCTTCGTTTCAATATCCCGGTAATCTTCAATGCGCCCGAACCGGATGTTGGTCATGCCGAGCTCATCCCCGTTATACAGCGAAGGCGTGCCCCGCATCGTCAGCAGGAAAGTGAACAACAGCTTCGCCGAAACCGCCCGGTACTCGTCACGGTCATCCCCCCATCTCGATACCATCCGCGGCTGATCGTGATTGCCGAGATACAGGATATTCCATCCCTTCCCCGCCAGCATCCGGTCCCACCGCGTATACACTTCCTTGAATTGGCGAAGCGACCACCCCCTGGGGTCGACCTTCTTGAACTGACCGGGCAGATAGCCTACCATGATCGCTTCGAACTGATAGGTCATATCCAGTTCCTTCCGATCCTCGCCGACAAAATCCGGCGCCTTCCCCGCAGGCACTCCCGAGCTTTCGCCGATGAGCACCGCATCCCTGCCTTCCAGCACCGCCGCGCGGAGCTGCCGCAGATATTCATGCAGCCTCGGCCCGGTAGCATAATAATTCCCCCAGTCGTTGTCATATTTCTTCCTGAGCGTTTCCGCCGTGATCTCGGGCCACGTGGTGTCCTTGGAGATGAAGGAGATCGCATCCATCCTGAATCCGTCAATCCCCTTGTCCAGCCAGAACCGCAGCATGTCATAGATCGCTTGCCGCAGATCCGCATTCTCCCAATTGAGATCCGGTTGATGCGGTGAAAAATAATGGAGGTAATACGAATCCGTCGCGGCATTATATTGCCACGCCTTCCCTTCGGGATCGAAGAACCCGCAGCGATAAGGCGGCTCCCCCTTCTCCGCCGGCCACCAGTGATACCACCCGTAATAAGGGTCATCCCGCGATCGCCGCGCCCGCCGGAACCACTCATGCTCATCACTCGTGTGATTGACCACCATATCCAGGATGATCCGCATCTTCCTCCGGTGGAGCCCGTCGATCAGCCGCTCCATATCCCCCATGGTCCCGAACCGGGGATCGATTGCGCGGTAGTCGCTGATATCATAGCCATTGTCCTCCCCCGGCGAAGCATATACCGGGTTGATCCAGATGGTGTCCACGCCCAGAGAGGCGATATAGTCGAGCTTCGACCGGATGCCCTTGAGGTCTCCCACCCCGTCTCCTATCCCGCCCTCCGGCCCGTCTCCCACCTCGCCCCCCGCCCCGTCGCAGTCTCCCACCCCTCCCCCGCCGCTGTCTTTAAAACTGCGTGGATATACCTGATAAATAACCGCTTCCTTCCACCATTTTACCGCCATGGCATTGACATTGCAGACTTTCAACCATGAATCAAAAACAATACCTCTGGTGGCAGGACGGGATCATCTACCAGGTGTACCCCCGCTCTTTTCAGGATAGCAATGACGACGGCATCGGCGATCTGCGCGGCATCATCCGGCGCCTGCCCTATCTTAAAGCACTGGGCATCAGAGCGATCTGGATCTCCCCTATGTACCCCTCCCCGATGGCGGATTTTGGCTACGACATTTCCGATTACAAGGGCATCTGGCCCGCCTTCGGGACGATGGCCGATTTCGATGATCTCCTGTCCCGCATCCACGACATGGGCATGCAACTGATCCTCGACCTCGTGCCCAACCACAGTTCGGATGAACATCCCTGGTTCCTCGAATCCCGTAGCTCCCGCAACAATCCCAAACGCGACTGGTACATCTGGAAAGACGCCCGGCCCGACGGCAGCCCGCCCAACAACTGGCTGAGCGTGTTCGGCGGCAGCGCCTGGGAATGGGATGAAAGGACAAAACAATACTACTACCACGCCTTCCTCGTGAAGCAGCCGGACCTGAATTGGCGTAACCCGGAAGTCGAAGCCGCCATGCTGGACATCATGCGCTTCTGGCTCGATAAAGGCGTGGACGGCTTCCGCATCGACGCGATGTGGCACCTCGTCAAGGACCTGCAATGGCGCGATAACCCGCGTAACCCGGAGTACAACGATTCCATGGCCACCTATAATCAGCTGCTGCCCGTATATTCCACCGACCAGCCCGAGATGCATGCGATCGTGGCCAATATGAGAAAACTCCTCGACAGCTATTCCGAACGACTCATGATCGCCGAGATCTACCTGCCTATCCACCGGCTCGTTGCCTACTACGGCGCCAATAACTCCGAAGCGCATCTGCCGTTCAATTTCCTGCTGATCTCGCTTCCCTGGGACGCCCGTCAGATCGCCGCCGCCATCGATGAATATGAAGGCGCGCTTCCCGCCGACGCCTGGCCGAACTGGGTCATCGGCAACCACGACCAACCCCGGATCACCAGTCGCATCGGTCGGGGACAGGCGAGAGTGGCTGCCATCCTGCTGCTGACCCTGCGCGGCACCCCTACCCTCTATTACGGCGATGAGATCGGGATGCGCGATGTCCCTATCCCCGCTGACGAAGTACAGGACCCGCAAGGTCTCAATATGCCCGGTAAAAATCTTAGCCGCGATCCCGAGAGAACACCCATGCTATGGGACAGCAGCCGCAACGCCGGCTTCACGGAAGGCAAACCCTGGCTCCGGCTGGATCGCGCCTGGCATCGGGAGAATGTCGAGACACAGGAAAAGGACCTTTACTCCACCTTTTGCCTCTATCGCCGGCTCATTCAGCTGCGACAGCAAGAACCCTCGCTGAACACCGGCGACTATCGCCCTGTCTATTCGGATGCCCAGCTGATCGCCTATATCCGCCAGGCCGAAGGCCATCCCGCCTTTTTGATGGTGCTCAACCTGACCCACCGCCCCTGCTATTTTACTCCCGCTACGATCCGGTTCAAAGGGATCATCGTCCTCGATATCTTCCCCGAAATGGAACACCTGCCGGTAGAGAATTCGATCGACCTCAGCGGCGATGAAGGTCTCATCGTCCGGCTCGGGGAATGGCTTGCCGTTTCTTCACCAAAACCCTGATCTATGTCGCAGGAGTATCTTACACTTCTAAAAGATGGCTGCCGCTTCCGCGTCTGGGCGCCGGAGAAAAAAACCATGACGCTTCACCTGCTTTCCCGCGGCCAGGGCGATATCGGCATCGCGCTTCAGAAGGACGACCGGGGCTACTTCAGCGTCTTCGCCGAAGGCGTGAACGCCGGCGACCTCTACTACTACCTTCCCGATGGCGGCCGCCAATACCCGGATCCCTGCAGCCAATACCAGCCGGAAGGCGTTCACGGTCCATCCTGTGTCGTCGACCATTCCCACTTCCCGTGGAAGGATCACACCTGGATCGGAAAACCCCTGGCCTCGTTCATCTTCTATGAGATCCACGTGGGAACATTCACCGCGGAAGGGACTTTTGATGCCATTATTCCCCGCCTCGACGACCTCGTCACACTCGGCATTACCGCCATCGAGCTGATGCCCGTCGCCGAATGCCCCGGCGACCGCAACTGGGGTTACGACGGCGTATTCCTCTTTGCGGTGCAACATAACTATGGCGGGCCGGACGGATTGAAACGGCTGGTCGACGCCTGCCACCGGAAAGGCATCGCCGTTTTTCTCGACGTGGTCTATAACCACCTCGGCGCAGAAGGGAACTCCGCGGGGGCGTTCGGCCCCTATTTCGCCACCAGCTACCTTACCCCCTGGGGCAAAGCCCTGAATCTCGACGGCGCATGGTCCAACGGGGTGCATAGCTTCATCATCGCCAATGTCCTGTTCTGGGCCCGTGTTTACCATCTCGACGGCCTGCGCCTCGACGCCGTTCATGAAATGTACGACCGCAATGCCCGGACGATCTGGGATGACCTCCACACGGCCGTGAGGAACTGGACCGTTCAATCCGGCCGGGCTTTCTACCTGATCGCCGAAAGCGACACCAACGACCCCCGGACCGTGCAGCCTGCTCCCGCCGGCCGCGGCTTTCACGCCCAATGGCTGGACGATTTCCACCACTCCCTGTATGTTTTGCTGGACCGCGAAGGCCGGCAACACTACCAGGACTATGGCGGGCTGAGCCAGCTGGCGAAAGCCTTTAAGGAGGGTTTTGTCTATTCCGGCGAATACAGCCGTTTCCGTTGCCGCAGCCATGGTGCCCCATCCGCCGGCCTTTCCGGCGAACAATTTATCGTGTTCAACCAGACCCACGACCTCCCAGGCAATCGGCCCGACGGCGCCCGGCTCTCGGCCCTGCTGGACCCTGACCGGCTCAAGCTCGCCGCGGCAGCCGTATTGCTGTCCCCCTATCTGCCCTTGCTGTTCATGGGCGAAGAATATGGCGACAATTCCCCCTTCTATTTCTTTTCGGATTATCACCACCCGCAGATCGCCGACGCCCTGAGAGCGCAGCGACAACATCAGTTCGCCGATTTTAACTGGGAGATCGAAGCCCCGGACCCGCAGCAGCCGTCTACTTTCCTCGATTGCATCCTCAAATGGGGCCAGCGCCACGAGCCCGGCCATCGCGAACTGCTCAAATGGTACCGGCAACTGATCACGCTTCGCAAAACACATCCCCTGCTGACTGACCTCTCCCGCCAATACCTCCGCGCCGATCTCCTCGGAACCACCGGGCTTGCCGTCTGCCGCAATTCCGCCGACCGGCGGCTGCAACTGCTCCTGTTGTTCAATTTCTCTGCTGCCGCCCTCCCAACCGTTATCCCCTGCTATGACCGCGGCCTCGAGGCCTGGACAGTCCTGCTTAGTTCTGCACAGGTCCCCGAACATCTCCTGCCCGGCAAAGCCATCGAGCTTCCCCCGTGGAGCGCTTCGGTCTATGAGCTTAACTTCAACGCTTTGCCGGATTGAACGCCGACGTCAACAGTACGATCGACCGGTCCATCGCCTTATAGGTCGAGCAGGCCGCATACTTTTTCCCGTTCTCCGCATGCGGATCCGCAGTTTCCCATACTTTGCTCCAGGTCTTCCCATATTTCTCGCCGGGCAGCTTGAAGTCCAGCGGCTCGAAATGAGCGTTGAACAAAATATAAAAGCTGTCGTCCACCACCGGATGATTCTCCTGGTCGACCGTATTCAATCCGCCTCCAAACAGAAAAATAGCCAGCGACTTCGCATACCCGGTCTTCCAATGCTCTTCCGTCATCTCTTCCCCGCCCGGCAGGAACCACCCGATATCCGCCAGTCCCCGCATCCGCACCGGCTTGCCCTTGAACCATTGCTTGCGTGCAAACACCGGATGGCTCTTCCTGAAATGGATCAGCTTTGCCGTGAATTCCATCAGCTCCTGATCCGCTTTACTCCAATCGATCCAGGAGATCTCGTTGTCCTGGCAATACGCATTGTTATTGCCATGCTGGGTATGCCCCAGTTCATCGCCGGCCACCAGCATCGGCACCCCCTGCGATAACATCAGCGTGGCGAGGAAATTCCGCTTTTGCTTATTGCGCAGCGCGATGATCCCTGCATCCTCCGTCGGCCCCTCCGCTCCGCAATTCCACGACCGGTTATCCTGTGCCCCGTCTTTATTATCCTCTTTGTTGGCTTCATTATGACGCTCGTTGTACGAGACCAGGTCCTGCAGCGTGAACCCGTCATGGGCCGTGATAAAATTGATGCTCGCCGTCGGATTACGGTTGTCGTTCTTATAGAGGTCCGAGCTGCCTGTGAACCGCTCGGCAAACTCCGCCAGCATACTGTCCGCACCTCGCCAATAGTCCCGCATGCAATCCCGGTACTTCCCGTTCCACTCCGCCCACCCCGGCGGGAACTGCCCGATCTGGTACCCGCCTTCCCCTACGTCCCAGGGCTCCGCGATCAGCTTTACCTGCGAGATCACCGGGTCCTGGTAGATAATACTGAAGAAGGCGGACAGCCGGTTGACATCCTGGAGCTCCCGCGCCAGCGCTGCCGCCAGATCGAACCGGAATCCGTCCACATGCATCTCGATCACCCAATAACGCAGGCTGTCCATGATCATCGCCAGCACATTCGGCAGCCGCGCATTGAGCGTATTGCCGGTACCGGTATAGTCATAATAGAACCGCTTGTCATCGGCCAGCCGGTAATACTCGCTGTTGTCGATCCCCCTGTAAGCCAGCGTCGGCCCCAGCTGATTGCCCTCTGCCGTATGATTATACACCACATCCAGAAATACCTCTATACCCGCTTTATGCAGTTCCTTGACCATGTTCTTGAACTCCTTTACCTGCCCCCCGATATCCCGGCCACTATAGAAACGGATATCAGGCCCGAAAAATCCAATACTATTATATCCCCAGTAATTTGTCAGCCCCCGGTCCACGAGGTGCCGTTCGCTGATACTCTCATGCACGGGCATGAGCTCGACCGCCGTGATGCCGATCTTTTTGAGATAGTTGATCACTTCCGGATGCGCCAACGCCGCATACGTCCCCCGCAGTTCTTCCGGTATCCCCGGGAACAGCCTGGTCAACCCTTTCACATGCGCCTCATAGATGATCGTATTGTGGTAAGCAATCAGGGGCGGCTTATCCCCCTCCCAATCGAAATGATGATCGATAACGGCGGATTTCGGTGCGACGGCGGCATTGTCCCGGCTGTCACAGGTCAGATCGTCCTTGCCGATCTCATAGCCGAACAACGTGTCATCCCATTGCAGGATGCTGCAGATCGCCTTGGAATAAGGGTCCAGCAATATTTTGGCGGGGTTGAACCGATGCCCGTTTGATGGCTCGTAAGGACCGAAGACCCGGTACCCGTAAAGCTGACCGGGCTTGCAATCAGCCAGGTAGACATGCCAGACATCATGTGTTCGTTGCGTGAGCTTGATGCGCTCCGTTTCTTTCTCACCCTGTGCTTTGTCAAAAAGGCAGAGCTCGATACCTTCCGCGTTGTGGGAATACACGGCGAAATTTACACCCCTCCCGTCCCAGAAAGAGCCCAATGGATAAGGGTCACCCGGAAAAACTGTCATATTTCAAATAGTAGTTGTTCGGTATGGTCGCTTTGCGGGATGCGCCGGATAAAGTTGTTGTACCCTTCCTCACGCTCATGACTGCTATAGGTGCCATAGGCATCGAGACTGTAACCGAAGATCCCGTCACGCGTACGAAGGATATACAGAATGGCCATATCCGACGGATCGGACTCTCCTTCGAACCGGTACACTTTTACGATCTCCAGCTGTTCCGGCTGATAATACTTTCCTCTCCCCGGCGTGAACCCGTCAGGGGTCCAGCGAAATTCCCGGTCCATATTCTTTGTTCGCAGATTTTCAAGGACCTGTGAAACTGTATTCATTTCTGAAGTACTACCCATGGTCATTTTAAGCATCATCCCACAAATCCTGTGCCCCGCCATCCCTGCCGGATCAGGCGCAATCCCCGCCGGATCAGGCTCCATCCTCGCCGGATCAGGCGCAATCGCCCTGCCCTTTGCGGACTTTTCCGATCTCTTTTTTGTAACCGTTGCCGATGACATAATAATTTACTTTTGTTCATAACCCGGTGAAAATATTGTACCACCCAAAACCATATCGGGGAAAAAAGTCCCTGCACGCCGAAAGGCCCGTTTGACGGCCCGTTGAACTCCGATGGCATAATTTTTTCGGCATCCCCGTCGAAGCGCTTCACTTTATTATTCATCATCAAAAATCTTTAAGGTATGAGTACGAGAAATTCAGGAAGACGTGGCTTTGCGGCGATAGATCCGGAAGATCGCCGTCGTATCGCTCAACGTGGCGGCCAGGCTTCTCATGGCGGCAGAGGCTACGAAGAGGACTACGACGACCGGGACTACAACCGCGACTATGAAGAAGAAGACGACGACTATGACTACAACCGGCCCTCCTCCCGCTATCAGGACATGAGCGACGAATACGACACGGATGAAGACTACGACGAATACGATGAGGACGAGGATTTCAACCAGCCATATTCCCGGTACGAGGAAGAAGACGACTATGAGTATGATAATGGCCGCGGGCCCCGCTACCAGGAAGAAGATGACTACGGCAACCGCGGTTGGGAAGGACGGAACGAGCGGAGCCGCACCCGCTCCGATTATGACCGGGGTCGCTCCGATTATGATCGCACCCGCTCCGATTATGACCGCGGCCGTTCCGATTACGGCCGTCGCTCCTCGGGCGGCGGGAGAGGTTTTGCCGGCATGGATCGCGACCAGGTAAGACGCATCGCGAGCGAAGGCGGCCGCGCATACCATGAAAACCGCGGACGATACGGCCACGACGAGGGCGGCCATGGCCGGTCCGGCGACCGCTCACGTTCCACCTCTTCCCGGAGCAGCAGCGGATCTTCCCGGAACTATTCCGCTTCCTCTTCCCGCAACCGTTCTAATTCCGGCGGCAGCCATCGCGGCAACCTGGGACAAGCACGGAACGCAAGAGGCCAGTTCACCAGCCGGAGCGGCCGGTCAGGTTATGGCAGCCGTTCTCAATCCGGCGGAAGTCACCGGGGCAACCGTTAAAACTTCCCCGACAATCCTTCCATTTCCAACGAACAGATAGCAGTCACGATCACCGGCTCTATTTGTTCGTTGTTAACTCAATTCTGTTAAAACGACAAGTATGAGCAAATCCACAACGACCGCCCGCGGCCGGGGCAGACAATCCACCGCCTCCGCCGCCAAACATCGCACCGGCAGCCGCCATCCGGCCGACCGTGAAAATATCAGCCCCCGCGCTAACGCTTCCAGATCCGGGAACTCATCCCGGTCCGGCAACTCTACCGCATCGTCCGGCCCCGCCTCGTCCTCCCGCTCCCGTGAGATGCAAACAACCGCCGGCAAGGGGGCCGAATCGTTCAGCGGCGATTCGCATCTCGAGAAATTCTTCCTCGACCAATTGAAAGACATCTATTACGCTGAGAAAAAAATAACCCAGTCGCTTCCCAAAATGCGGGATGCCGCAACCACGGAAGAATTGAAAGATGCGTTCGATGATCACCTGCACCAGACGGAACGGCATATTCGCCGCCTCGAAAAGGCATTTGACTCCATCGGCCAAAGCGCAGAAGGCAAAAAATGCGAGGCCATCGAAGGCATCGCCCGCGAAGTCGATAATATCATCGAAGAGACCGAAGAAAGAACCCTGACCCGCGACGCTGCCCTCATCATCGCGGCCCAGAAGGTCGAGCACTATGAGATCGCGACCTACGGCGGCCTTGTTCAGTTGGCCATCACCATGCAGCTGCATGAGGCGGCAGATCTCCTTGACAAGACCCTGGTAGAAGAAGAGGATACCGACGCCCGCCTGACCGAGATCGCCGAGAACGAGATCAACCTGAGAGCCGAACACGAAGGCGGCCGGGAACAGGAGGAAGAAGGCGCCGAAGAAACCGGAGAAGAAGAAGAACAAAACGGATAATTATGGCAGCTACGTCGAAAAACCACCCTCGCAGAAAAAAGGCCGCTTCCGGTAAAACCCGGAAGTGGTCGGCGAGGGTAACCCGCAACAGTAACGCGCTCGACCTCGACAAGGGTGTCTTCAAGCTGGACGATCCCGGGAAGATCGCCCGCTCCCTCGAAAATTCCGCCGAAAAAAGCACCCGGAAAAAGGGGAGCTCCTACCAATCCGCCATGTCGATGCTTAACTTCTACATTAACCGCGCCGGCAAGAATTTGCCTGCACAACAAAAACAAGTATTGACGAAGGCAAAGGCGGTATTGAAGGAACTGCATGCAAAAGATCAGGCAAAGAACTGAAACAAGGTCAGGCAAAGAACTGAAACCAGATCAGTCCGACTGCCGCGGCTGTCATCAGGACGAAAGTCAATACCCCCAGGGTATTCGAAAACACACTGTTCGTGTGCTTGCCCATGATCTTTTTGTTGTTGCCGATATGCAGGATCAGCGCGATCATCACGGGCGCCGTCAGCCCATACAAGATCGCCGTATACAACAAGGCCTGCACCGGCGAGATCCCCAGGAATTGCAGACATAACCCGGCCACGAGGCTCACGATCACAACGCCGTAGAAACGTCTGGCTTCATAGAACTTCTTGTCCAGCCCTTTCGAAAAATTGAAGGTCTCCGCCAGCATATACGACACACAACCCGCCAGCACCGGTATCGCCAGGAAACCCGTTCCGATCACCCCGATCGCAAAAAGTGAATAACTCAGGTTCCCCGCCAGCGGCCTTAACGAACGCGCCGCCTGCTCCACCGTATCGATCTGCCGGATACCTCCCCTGCGCAGCACGACACCCGCCGTAAGAATAATGAAAAAAGTCACCAGGTTCGAAAATAACATCCCTGTATTCACATCCTTCCGCATATCCCCCAGCATCCGCTTGTCGACAAAGATGCGCTTCCGCTTTGAATGCTCTCTATCCTCCGCTTCCATCGTCGCCTGCCAGAAAAAGAGATATGGCGATATGGTCGTCCCCAGGATCGCAACCAGGATGCCCAGGAAGTCCTTGTTGAGCCGGACCACGGGCACAAAAGTATCCCTTGCCACTTCCCCCCAGTCCGGATGAACGAGAAAAGGAATGATCAGGTACAGCAACAGCCCCAGACACAGCCATTTGAGCAACCCCGCCATCCGCCGGTAGGAATATTGAATGATCACCCACAGGAGGATCGCCGTGAAGACGATACAGAACGAGAAGGTCGGGATCCCCGGGACAAGCATGTTGGCCACCGCCCCCATGCTCTGAATGTCCGCGCCGATATTCAGCACCACCGCCGGAAAACTGAAGAGGATCATGGAATACAACACCCACTTCGGATAATGCGTCTTTAAAGTGCCCGTCAACCCCTGCGTAGTGACCATTCCGATCCGCGCAGCCATACCCTGGATCGCCGCCATCAGCGGAAAGGTCACCAGGGCCGTCCACAACGTCGTCAATCCGAACATCGCACCGGCCTGCGCATAGGTAACGATCCCGGACGGATCATCATCGCTTGCCCCGGTGACGAGACCGGGACCTAATGTCTTCAGGAACTTACCCAGCCGGGACCGGCCGGCATGTTTGCGCTTGCGGCGGGTGGAAGGCGTCAGGGTGGCAGACATCGGCATGTAAAAAATTAGAGTTGTTCCAGGTTAATGTTCTTATTTCGGTTGTCATTGAATTGCTCGTTCATATTGTAGGCGGCGCTGATCAACCCGAGATGCGTGAATGCCTGCGGGAAATTTCC
>DATJMG010000135.1:0-14385 GCA_035508835.1 Puia sp. | reverse complement strand
ATATCCTCTCCCGCTGTGACACCTTCAACAAGGTAATGTATTCGACCGCCCTCGATGCCGGCGGTGACCACTACGCCCAGCTTTGCGTAGCCGCCTACCGGCAAAGCATCGCCGCACATGCGCTGACCATGAGCCCGCAGGGGGAGATCCTGTTCCTTAGCAAAGAGAACTTCTCCAACGGTTCCATCAATACCGTGGATGTGACCTATCCTTCGGCCCCGCTCTATTTGCTGTACAACCCCAAACTTCTCGAAGGGATGCTGAACGGCAACTTCTACTATACGGAGAGCGGCCGCTGGACGAAACCCTTTGCCGCCCACGATCTCGGCACCTACCCGATCGCCGATGGCCAAACTTATGGGGAAGACATGCCCGTCGAGGAATGCGGCAATATGATCCTGTGCACCGCCGGTATCGTACGCGCGGAAAACAACGCAGACTATGCGAAAAAGCACTGGGCAACCCTCAGCACGTGGGCCCGCTACCTCGAACAATACGGCTTCGACCCCGTCAATCAACTCTGTACCGACGACTTCGCCGGCCACCTTGCCCGGAATGCCAACCTGTCCATCAAGGCGATCGTTGCCCTCGGCGCCTATGGCTGGATGGCAGGTCAATTGGGACATCCCGATACTGCGGCTAAATATGAAGCCCTCGCGAGATCCCTTGCCGCCAGATGGATGACGATGGCCGATGCCGGCGACCACTATGCCCTGACCTTTGACAAAAAAGACACCTGGAGCCAGAAATACAACCTCGTTTGGGATAAGCTGCTCAGGCTGGGCCTTTTCCCCCCGGAAGTCTACCAAAAAGAGGTCGCCTGGTACCTGAAGCACCAGAACCCCTTTGGCCTGCCCCTCGACAGCCGTGCGACCTATACCAAATCAGACTGGGTTTTGTGGACGGCGACGCTGACCGATAAAGAAAAAGATTTTCAAGAACTTATCGACCCTATCTACAATTTTATAGAAAACACTCCGGACCGGGTCCCCCTTTCCGACTGGCACCAGACCACCACCGGGCGTAAGGTCGGCTTCCAGGCCCGGAGCGTTGTCGGCGGCTACTTTATGCGCCTGCTGGATTATAAATGGAACGCCGGCGCCGATACCACTCAACCCGGACCGGTATCCTACGTCCACCCCATCATCGGCACCTCCCGGATGGGACATACCTATCCCGGTGCCACCTCACCATTTGGGATGGTCCAGCTCAGCCCCGACACCGACACCCTTCTTTATGAGAAGGACGGGAAGTATAATCCCGACATCTACAAGTACTGCGCAGGCTACCAATACGGCGACCCGACGATCGTCGGCT
Organism: Puia sp.; assembly: GCA_035508835.1. Classification (GTDB taxonomy): domain Bacteria; phylum Bacteroidota; class Bacteroidia; order Chitinophagales; family Chitinophagaceae; genus Puia. The sequence continues at coordinate 13,068 of DATJMG010000135.1, read as the reverse complement.
TCAGCCATACCCATTTCAGCGGAACGGGCCATTCCGACCTGGGCGATTTTCTGATCATGCCGACCGTGGGCGAGCTGCGGATGAATCCCGGCGTGGCCAGCCAGCCGCGAAGCGGTTTCCGGTCCGCCTTCAACCACGCTACCGAAGTCGCCGAAGCCGATTATTATAAAGTCCGCCTCGACGACTACAATATCCTCGCCGAACTGACCACCACCACCCGTGTAGGGTACCATCGCTATACTTTTCCCGCCGCCGATCAGGCCCATATCATTCTCGATCTGATGAGCGGGATATACAATTATGACGATAAGAATGTCTGGAGCTATGTCCGTGTCGAGAACGATACCCTGGTAACGGGTTATCGCGAGACCAGCGGCTGGGGCAGGACGCGGACCGTCTATTTCGCAATGGCGTTCAGCAAGCCGTTTACCACCTACGGGGCCCGCAATTTTTCGAAACGGGAGGTCTATCACGGTTTCTGGGGCAACTGGGACCAGGCACACAACTTCCCTGAAGCCGCAGGCCGCCAGCTCCGGCTGCACTTCGATTTTCACACCACCGAAGGAGAACAGATCCTGCTGAAGTTCGCCCTGTCTTCGGTGAGCACGGAAGGCGCGCTCCTCAATCTCCGGACCGAAGCGCCAGGCTGGGATTTCGATGCCGTCCGCAGCGCCGGCCAGGCTGCCTGGAACGCCGAATTGAACAAAGTGCAGATCCGGGCATCGGAAGATGAGAAGGTGAATTTCTATACCTCCATGTACCATGCATTCATCAATCCCACCGTCTATATGGATGTCGACGGCTCCTATAGAGGGATTGACCAGGTGATCCATAAGGCGGACGGCTTCACCAACTATACGACCTTCTCCCTGTGGGACACCCATCGTGCACTGCACCCCTTGTTCAATATCCTCCAGCCCCATCGCAATGCGGATATGATCCGGTCGATGCTGGCGCACTATGACCAAAGTCCCGAGCACATGCTGCCGGTCTGGTCGTTCTATTCGAATGAAGATTGGTGCATGTCCGGCTATCACGCCGTCGCCGTTCTGGCCGACGCCATCGTCAAAGGCAATACCCCTTTCGACCCGAACCGCGCGCTGGACGCCTGTATCGCCACGTCGAACCACCGGAGTTTCGAAGGACTTGGACTTTATATCGACAAGGGATATATCCCGTCGGAAGCCAGCGGGGTCTCCGTTTCCTCGACCCTGGAATATGCCTACGATGACTGGGCGATCGCGCAGGCGGCAAAGAAGCTCGGACGCACGGACATCTATGACCAATACATCAAACGATCCCTTAATTACCGCAACGTCTTCGACCCTTCCATCGGCTTCATGCGGCCGCGCTTGAATGACGGGACATTCCGGAAGAACTTCGACGTCCTCAGCACCGACGGCCAGGGTTTTATCGAGGGTAACGCCTGGAACTATACGCTTTATGTCCCGCAGGATCCCGAAGGGCTGATCGCGCTGATGGGCGGCAAAAAACGATTCGTGCAGCGCCTCGACTCGCTCTTTACCATGACGCTGCCGGATAAATTCTTTGCCGAAACCGAAGACATCACGCGCGACGGCATCATCGGCGGCTATGTCCACGGCAACGAGCCCTCCCATCACGTGGCCTATCTCTATGACTGGACCGATCAGCCCTGGAAGACCCAGGAACGTGTTCGCATGATCCTGGATAACCAATACCACACTACCCCCGACGGCCTCGGCGGCAATGACGACACCGGCCAGATGAGCGCGTGGTATATTTTTACGGCCCTCGGATTCTATCCCGTCGCCCCCGGCTCCGACCGGTATGCTTTGGGCAGCCCGGCCATCGACGCCGCAACCATTACCCTGGAAAACGGGCATACCTTTACCATCCGGGCGATAGATCAAAGCGCGAGAAACGTGTATGTCTCCCGGGTGACCCTCAATGGCCAACCCCTGACCCGCCATTATATCACGCACGAAGAGATCATGAACGGCGGGGAGCTGGTATTCCATATGAGCCCAGGACATTAGGTGAGCCATCGTAAAAGACAGATTTACCGTCCTTTACCACCCTTGCAAATGTGGATTTTTTTATATATCTTGTAAATAGATGATCTGATTTTTAACCAAACGGGGACCCCCCAAAAAATCTGTCATATGAAACATCAACCTATCCACATGAGCAAGACCGCGGTAACCGTGCTTCTTGCCGTTTCTTTCCTGAGCCTCGTCATGTTCTTGTCGTACCTCTTCATCACCTCCACGATGGGCAGATAAGCTCCTCTTCAAAGAAATTTCACCCGCCATAAAGGTCAGGCCGCAACAGCCTGACCTTTTACATTTGAGTCGAATCCGGCTCGCAGGAGGCCGGTTATTGCAATGTAAATGCTGTATTGAAGGTTCCCCCTGTGATCACCAGGCTGTCGGCACTGTTGACGACATTGTACAACACTCCGCTGAATGTACCGCCGATCTTAAGATTGGTGAGATCATAGGTGGTGACGGTCAGAAGGCTATGTCCGGCTATATTTCCGCCGTCGAAAAACACCCCGCTCTTCGTGTCGATATATTGGACATCCAAAGATGACGTATCGGAACTGATCGACTGATTAACCGAAAATGGCGTAGAAAAGGACAAATAAAAACTCGTGGTATCTCCTGAACTGCTCCGGGCGCCGACAATCTCGAACTGATCGGCAATTTGGGTGTAAATCCCGCCAACCGCATAATTGGCCGTCCAGGCAGTGTCGTTTAGTGAAGCGGTCATCGTGCCGCCGATATTGGTGTTGTTGCTTTTCTTACAGCTTGCGGTGGCCAGCAAAAACGCGGGAACGATTACGGCGAAGGCGATAGCGCGATTACGGGAAAATTTCATAAACAGTTTTACCTGAAATTACGTTCATTTTATGAAATGGTTGCCCCCGGCGAAAGCAAAAAGGCCAAACCGCCAAGCCTGACCTTCTTGCCATTCGTTGAAGATTTGGGTTAATTTAACGTGTAGCCGGTGCTGAATTTACCATTCGAGATCACCAGGCTGTCACTGCCATTCAAATTGTACAACACCCCGTTGAAGGTACCGCCGACCGTACGGTTCGTAGAGTCATACGACGTGACCGTCAGGATCGACCATCCGGCCTCATTACCGCCGTCATAAAGATCTAACGTTTTTGAATCTATATAATTGATGTCCACAAAGGTCGTGTCAGAGTTCATCGGCCTGCCAACGGTGAAGGGAGTGCCGAAGTAGAGGATAACAGCAGTCGTATCGCCGCTCACTATCTGAGCGGCCCCGATCTGGAACTGATATTCTGAAGAAACATAGATACCCGTGGTGGCGGAAGCGGCGGCCGACCATGATTTGCTGCCGATCGTGGCGGAAATGCCGCTGCCGGAACTGCTGTTATTGCTTTTCTTACAGCTGGTCGCCGCCAGCAAAAAGACGAAGGAAATTACTGCGAGAACAGTTGCGCGGTTACAGGGGAGTTTCATAGATAATAATGAGATTTAATGTTTGGACCAGGTTCTTTTTGTTTGGACCAGGTTCTTTTCCTGACTTTAAACGGTCCCGGCTTTCCTTTATTGAGCACACATCGAAAATTGCATTAATTTTAATCCCGAGAGCGTTATGATCCAGATAGGCCCCATTTTTTTACAAGATTTCCCGCTGCTGCTGGCACCCATGGAAGACGTCAGCGACCCGCCTTTTCGCGCTGTTTGCCGCGCACTCGGCGCCGATCTGACCTATACGGAATTCATCTCGAGTGAAGGGCTGATCAAGGGAACGGCAAGCAGCAAGCGCAAACTGGATATTTATGCGACGGAACGTCCCGTGGGCATCCAGCTCTACGGCGGCGATGAAGGGAATCTGGCCAGGGCCGCAGCCATAGTGGAGGCTACCCAACCCGACCTGCTCGACATCAATTTCGGCTGCCCCGTCAAGGGAGTGGTAGGCCGAGGCGCCGGTTCCGCCGTACTCAAGGATCCCGACCGGATGATCCGCCTGACATCGGCCTGCGTCCGCGCAACCAGCCTGCCCGTAACCGTCAAGACCCGGCTGGGCTGGGACGAAGAAAACAAAAATATCGAGACCGTCGCCGAACGCCTCCAGGACGCAGGTATCCGGGCTCTCACCATTCACGGCCGCACCCGCTGCCAGCTATACAAGGGCGAGGCGGACTGGACACTCATCGGGCGGGTCAGGGACAACCCCCGGATCCATATCCCGATCTTCGGTAACGGCGACGTCGAAAGTCCTGAAAAAGCCGCGGCTTACAAAGACCGCTATGGCGTCGACGGCATCATGATCGGCCGCGCCGCGATCGGCTACCCCTGGATCTTTCGCGAGATCAGACATTATCTGTGCACCGGCGAACGCCTCCCGCCGCCGACAGTCGCAGAACGAATAGCCGTCTGTCTTCAGCACCTCGACGGTGCGCTGGCCTGGAACGGCCCGTTCGGGGGACTCCGCGAAATGCGGGGCCGGTATGCCCAATACCTGAAAGGATTACCGGGTATCAAGGTTTACCTTCAACAGCTGGTCCGTCTTCCCGATCCCGACGCGGTACGCAACATCCTCGGGGAGATTGCCGTCGTTTATGAAGATTATCCCGTCGAAGCGGAACCGATCCGGCTGGTCGACTATCATGCAAATTGTACACTCTAACGCATAAATCACATGCACCAAAAAACAAGCCTTTTCATTCTGGCCGCCTTCCTGGGACTAACGACCCTGGGTCAGCAGAAAACCGCTACCGTCTACACGACTGCTGCCAACACGCAACTCCGCCTCTCCCGGAACGGCCAGCTCAATTTTTCCCCCTGGCCCCAGCCCATGGAGACCGAGCCCTTCGTGCTCGTCGACCCTGCCGCAACCTTCCAGACCTATATCGGCATCGGCGGCGCGCTGACCGATGCGTCGGCAGAGACCTTTGCGAAATTGTCGAAAGACAAACAGCAGGAGCTCCTGGCCGCCTACTATGACCGGCAAAGAGGGATCGGCTACACGCTGGCCCGAACCAATATCCAAAGCTGCGACTTTTCCAGCGAAACCTATAGTTACGTCTCGGAAAACGATCCCCAACTGAAGAGCTTCAGTGTCGCGCACGACGAAGAATACCGCATCCCCCTCATCAAACAGGCACTGGCAGCGGCCGGCGGTCACCTGCATATCTATGTGTCGCCGTGGAGCCCGCCCGCCTGGATGAAGGACAACAACAGCGTCACCGGCGGCGGCAAGCTGAAGCCGGAGTTCGACCAGGCCTGGGCCAACTTCTATGTCAAATTTATCCGCGCCTATGAGGCCAAAGGCATCCCCATCTGGGGACTGACGGTACAGAATGAGCCGATGGCCCGCCAGCGCTGGGAATCCTGCATCTATACCGCGGAAGAAGAACGCGATTTCATCAAGAATTATCTCGGCCCGACGCTGCAGAAGGCGGGGATGAGCCAAAAGAAGCTCATCGCCTGGGACCACAACCGCGACCTTATCTATCAGCGCGCCAGCACCATCCTCGAAGACCCCGCAGTCGCCAGATACGTCTGGGGCATCGGTTTCCACTGGTACGAGACCTGGACAGGCAACCCCATGCAGTTCGCCAACGTCAGCCTCGTGTCCCGCGCATTCCCCAGGACCAACCTGCTGTTTACCGAAGGCTGCAAGGAAGCCTTCAACTTCGACAGCCTGGGCGCCTGGTCACTAGGCGAACGGTATGGCTATTCGATGATCAACGATTTCAACAGCGGCGCGGTCGGCTGGACCGATTGGAATATCCTGCTGGACGAGAACGGCGGACCCAATCATGCCGGTAACTTTTGTTTCGCCCCCGTTCATGCCGATACCCGTACCGGCCAGCTGATCTATACCAACGCCTACTATTACATCGGCCACTTCTCCAAGTTCATTCAGCAGGGCGCCAAACGCATCGCGGTATCCACCAACCGGCCCGCGCTGCAAAGCACCGGCTTCCTTAATCCGGACGGCAGTATCGTCGTCATTATCATGAACACGACCGACCACCCCTTGCCGTATCACCTGATGTTTAAAGGAAAAGCGGCGACCGCCGAAAGCCTCGCGCATTCGATCGCGACGATCATAATTAAATAACCGCAATTGTTGCCGGGCGGCATCCGCTAGTCCGGCAACTTCATCCCCTCGTAAAATCTCCATTTTGTCTTATAGTCCTTCTCCAGGGGCAACCCCTCCATGATCGCGCGGATCATCTCCACCGGCATGGCATTCAGCTTCAGGATCGTGTCATGGAATTGCTTATACGTCATCTTCCCGCCATCTACCAACTCCGTCTTCAGCGCATAGAACTGCCTTCCGCCCGTCAAATAAGCCAGCTGATACAACGGCGGATACGACGTCTCGAACGACCGCCGGACCTCACCCACCGCATTCGCGCGCTCATGTCCCACGCGATCGACGAGGAAATCGATACAATGCTGCGGCGTCCAGTTGCCCAGGTGATAGTTCAATGAAAAAATGATCCGCGCGCACCGGTGCATATGCCAGAATAACATCCCGATCTTATCCTCGGGGGTCTGCGGAAAATGAAGGTCCCACAACAACAATTCCCAGTACAGCGACCAGCCCTCCGTCCAGAACCCGGACCCGAAATCCCGGTAGCTGCGGTACCGCTCATTCATAAACGCCTGCAGATTGTGCCCCGCAATCAGTTCATGGTGGACCGTCGCGCGGGAGAAATGCGGATTATTCCCCCGCATGCTCATCAGCCGGTCCTCCTCGGACATGGAATCGGTCGGATATGAAATACTGATCTCCTCCCCACCGGTAAAGAACGGATTGACCAGCTGCCGCTCCGCCGTCATCATGATCATCCCCCAGGTCTCCTCATCCAGCGGCGGGATGGTGACGAGATCGTGCTTCTTGATAAAATCAACCGATTCATTGAACAGCCCGAGGATCATTTCGGGCTGCTGACCCGGCGGCACATACGAGTTCTTCACCTTCTCCAGCGCCGCCTTCCAGTTGTCACCGAATCCCATCTCCCGCGACGCCTTCAGCATCTCCTTATCACACCACGCAAACTCTTTGTTGGCAATCCCGATCAGCTCTTCCGGCGTATAGGGGATCATCTCGTATTGCAGCTGCCGCACCAGTTCGGCCCGGCCTACCGGCCTGCCCACGATGCCGCTCTTGTCGCCCGCCGCAAACCTCGATTTCCGCTCTTTAAACCCTTCGCCATACGCTGTCAGCGCATCGTTCAAAGCCTTATAATTGGTCGGCACCCACCAGGTGAACTGCGGATCATAGCCGTTGTAGAATTCATAAATACTCCCGATCGCGCGCTTCAGATCCGCCACCTCCAATCCCGCCGTATACAACAAGTCCAGGTCGAGACTGCTGTCTTTTTTCAGCCGGGCGCGCAAAAGCGCCAATTGACCAGCGGCGTCAAACCATTCTCTCGCAACCATGGCTGCATCCAGCTGGTGCCCGCGCCGCCGGAGCCTTTCCAGCGCATAGATCGAATCGGCAAACGGGAACCACGACCTGATCTTCGCAAATCGCCCCGAGTCGACGGACAACAATCGAAGCTTCTCATTCAGATCGCGGCGCAACAGGATGTAATCGACCTTACACTCCTGCGGCAACCCGTCAAAATCAAGCCGCTCCAGCTTCGCCAGGTATTCCCGGTCCAGCACGCCCAGCCGCGCGCGGAGCTCGGGCGAAACGGCATCCCCGCCGCGAAACCGCGTCCCATAAAAGTTGCTGTTATAAAAGCGGGTGATGGCCCGGGCATCCGCCCGGTAGTCTTCGATCAATTTGGGCATCTCCTGGCAGGGGACATAGGGGTCAGGCGACACTTGCGCCCGCCCCGTCCCGCTGGCAGTAAACACCAAGGCAGAAATCGCCATGCATGTGTAGAAGAAACGCATATTTTAAGTCAATCTTTTATCCGTCCCCGTCGCCTGTTCGGACCCCTCATTCCTTTATCCAGACCGTCGAAACCGGGGGCCGCTGTTGATACTTCGGCGTCGGGGTAGGGGGGACCCGGTTCATCCGGGCATAGTTGGGGATCGCCACCAGCGGCGATCCATCCGCCCAGCGGCCATTGATCGTCATCACCCCGCCCAGCAGGCTGCCCTTCCATTCCAGCCGGAGCGGCCCCGTCCCGATCCGTCCGTCGATCGACCCGTTATCCGCCGTCTCGACATTGTACAGCAGCGGCCCATACCGCAACGCCACCCGCCCGCTGTCCGCGGCGACCCGCGCATCGGCCACGACCTTCTGGATCGCCATCGGGAGCTCGAGGTCGATCCGGTCCCCTTTCTTCCAGACCCGGCGGATTACCGCATACCCATGGACGATAGCAGGATGGACCGCCACGCCGTTGACGGAGATGTATTTCAACCCGCTGACCGCCGGGGTCGCCGTATAGAGCTCGCTGGTATGCCGGTTGGGCACCCGCACATAGACCGTGAATTCCGCAGCCGCCGCCGGATTCACCACGATCGATACCGCCGGCTTCCACGGATAGTCCGTTCTCTGGACCATCTGCAGCTCGGTCCCCGCGACCCGGCCCACTTGCACCCGGCTGCCGACAAAAAGATTTACATAGATCCCGTCCTCATCGCGAACATAGGTCCAGGTGGGCATCATCAGCAGCGTCCGCGGAATATTCCCGACACAACAGGGACAGGAATGCCAGCCGTAGCGCGGCTGCGCCGTGGCCAGCGCATTGGTGTAATAGAAGTCCGTGCCTTCCAGGTTCAGCGAGCCGAGCAGCGCATTGTACAGGGTCTCCTCATACAGATCGGCATACCGCGCGTCATGATAGGCGAGGTTCATTTTATATTCGAAGAAGATCAGCCCGCAGCTGGAACAAGACTCGCAATACGCGTTATTGCGCAGCGAATAATCGGGCCCAAAACCTTCCGATGTCTCGCCGCTCCCGATCCCCCCCGTAATATAATACTTCCGGTTGACCAGGTTGTCCCATAGCGACATGACCGCACTCTGATAGTCAACGTCATGGGTTTCGGCCGCAACATCGGCCATCCCGGAATAAGTATACGTGGCCCGTACCGCATGGCCGACCGCCTCATACTGCTCCTGCACGGGCGACTGACTCTGATCGTACTCGTCACCCCCGCCCCGGCTGTCCAGGAGGAACTTCGCCAGCCGGATATAGGCATCCCCATGCCCGCCACCTTCCATGTCGTTGACAAAACGTCCAAAACGCACAAGCGCCTGCTCCATCTCCTGGTGGCCGTCGAACCAAACCTTTTTGCCCGGTCCGATATTCGCCACCCAGCAATCGGCCAGCCGCCTGGCCGCATCATAGAGCCGCCGGTCCCGGCCCCCTGTCAGCGTATAATGATTGATCGCCGACTCGATAAAATACCCCGCCGTATATCCCTCATGATTACCCCGGCTTTCCGGCGACCAGCGACTGTGCCATTTGCTTGTATCGCGCAACGTATAGGCGGTTTGCAGATAGCCATCCGGCTCCTGCGCCGACAAAATAATTGGTATCCAGCGTTCGAGCGTGGCCTTCATCATATCCTGCGCGCGGATGATCGCGGTATCACCCCGGGGATCGACCATCAGCGCTTCACACATGCTCTCTACCGTTTGATAAACCCAGGCATTCGAAAAAACATAGCCCTTGTGCTTCCCGTGCGGCAGCCCCTTGAGCGCTTTGGCCGCCTCTATGAAATTATCGATCCCGCCCTGACCCGTCGCGAGATCGGACCGGTCGATCTGGGAGACACACCAGGGTATCCAATGCGTAATGATCGCCTTGAATCGCTCACTCCAAAGCGGATTGTCGATGGTATAACGGGTAGTATAGACGACATCGAGCCGTTTGGCCGGCGGCGGCTGCAGCACCTTTACCCGGAGGGTCGAAGCAGCCCGAAGCTCCCCGCCCGGATCGCCCTGCCAGGCCATCAACCGAAGAATATAGGTCCCCGGCTTGGCAAAAGCTGCCGTCGATCGCGCCGAATCAGCCTGCCCGAACCGCACAGTCCCCGGACCCGACACCTTGCTCCACCGGCAGCCGCCGACCGGACCGACCGAACGGACCCGCGCCGATAAATAGGTCTTTCCATCGATCATCACGTCCCGATCGACCCCCGCCTGCACTACGGGAGCAACCGGGCCCGCTCCCGGCGCCGCAAAAACCTGCCATTCCAGCAAGGCGGCTACCCACCGGTCCGCCGAATCCATCTCGAGCCGGAGCCGCGTGGTCTTTACCGCATCGAATTGCGTTGGATTATAAATCCCGTTTACCAACCCAAGCCCGGAAACCTTGGTCACCGGCCGGAACCGGCTTCCATCCCAATATTGAACGCGATAGGCGGAAGGCAGCGGCACCGTTCCCGTATAATCCCACCAGAATACCGCGATCCGGTCCGTCACGACGGGCTGCGCCCAACGGTATTCCACCCAGGTACTGAACCGCCTCGGCCGCGTTCCCCGCTCACCGGCATCGCCGGGCTCCATCGGCGTCAGACCGTCATTGAGCGCATCATAATTCCCCCCATACCGGTCAATCCCCGTAGGGGCAGCAACCACCGCAATGTTCGCCGGCCCGCCGGACCCCACAACCTGCCGGCCAGGCCCGCCGGACCCAACAGCCTGCCCGCCAGACTCGCCGGACCCCACAGCCTTCCCGCCGCCGCTCTGCGCACCGGAACAAAGAAAACAACCCAACCCAAGCAACAAAACGAAAAATCTCCGCATCTTTAGGAAAGTTAAATCGCTTCCGCTAAATGTACAAATCCGGGTTCAGGCGCACTTATCCGTTCTTCACCCGATCTTCGCCGATTTTGGCCGAAATCAGTGGATTCCCTGATCGACTGCGCAACGAAATAGCAGATTTTAACCAAATCATTCAATATGCTCCGCAACTATTTCAAGATCGCCTGGCGTAACCTTTGGAAGAACAAAGTCTACTCCATCATCAATATCGCCGGTCTGGCCATCGGAATGGCGGCCTGTATCGTCATGCTGCTTTTTGTGCTCTACGAAAACAGCTTCGACCGCTTCCACACAAAGAATATCTACCGCCTCAACGAGGTCCAGAAATTCCCGGGCATGGTCGCTTCCCAAAAGGTCGCCCTGTCGATGTTCCCGATGGGCCCCACGCTGCAGCAGGATTTTCCGGAGATCCTCAACTTCACCCGGGTGAATTGGGACACGAAATACCAATTGACTTATCGCGACCGTAGGATCTTCCTGCCCCAAACCTTCAATGTCGACACCAGCTTTCTCCACATCTTCGACTTCCCGCTCCTGAAAGGCGACCGAGCCACCGCCCTCGAACAACCCAACAGCGCCGTACTCACCGAATCCACCGCCCGCAAGCTCTTCGGCGAGCAGGACCCGATGGGCCAGACCATCACCCACTATGGCAGCGACACGACCAGCTTCAAGGTCACCGGCATCGCCGCCGACGTCCCGGAAAATTCCCAGTTGCAGTTCGACGCGCTGTTCTCATTCAACACCTACATCCGGCCGGACTGGATGAAACGCTGGGGCGGTAACTGGCTGGACACGTATTTTGTGCTTGCGCCCCACACCGACCCAAAAGCCCTCGAGCGGAAATTCCCCGATTACCTCAAACGCCGGATGACGGCCGCGGGTCATCCCGACGGGTGGAAATACTACGAGCTCTTCCTTCTGCCGCTGAAAGACGTCCACGCCGGCGCCGCCGACATCGGCCTGGATTATATCAACTACCTGAAGTTCGACCGGAACTATACCCGCATCTTCCTCGCCATCGCCCTGATCGTCCTGCTCATCGCCTGTGTCAACTTCATGAACCTCTCCACCGCCCGTTCGGCTGAACGCGCCCGGGAGGTGGGCATCCGAAAATCGATCGGCGCCCTCCGCCTGCAACTGGGCATTCAATTTCTCAGCGAGAGCCTGCTCCTTTCCATCCTGGCACTGATCCTGGCGATCGGCCTCGTCGCGCTTGCGCTCCCCTCCGTCAACAACCTCAGCGGCCGCCATCTTGAGCTGGTCGTCTACCAAAACCAATGGCTCATCGCCGTCATCGTCGGCGGCACCATCCTGCTGGGTATCTTCTCCGGTCTGTATCCCGCCGCCTACCTCTCGTCGTTCCAGCCCGTCAAAGTATTAAAGGGGCTTCCGCAAGTCGGGAAAGACAAAGGACTGCTGCGCAACTTCCTCGTGGTCGGCCAGTTCACCAGCGCCATTTTTCTCATCGTCTCAACGATCTTCGTCTATCGCCAGCTGGTCTATATGCAGAGCAAAGATCCCGGTTTCGTCCGCGACCAGGTGGTCACCATCCCGCTCAACGACATTACGTCCCGGCAATATGACCTGCTGAAAAAAGAACTCTCGGCAAGCGCCCTCATCTCCGGCGTCACCGGCGCCCAGGACCAGCTCGGCAGCCACCTCGACCAGTCCGGCATCGATTTCAAAGGCGACGGACCGGTTCGCAACCTGACATCCACCCGGCTGATCGTCGACCATGACTACTTAAAGCTCTATCACATCCCGGTGATTGTCGGCAAGGATTTTTCACCGGACAAACAGGCGGAACAACGCGAATACATTCTCAACGAAGAACTGGCCCGCGAGCTGCTGAAAGACTACCCGAACCGGCCCCTGTCCTGGCTGATCGGCAAACGCTTCGGTTTTGATTCCGCGGGCTATATCGTCGGGATCGCCCGTGACTTCAACTTCAATTCCCTGCACAACAAGATCGAAACGATGTTCCTGTTCAACGGGCCGCAATGGGGTTTCAGCACGGTATCTGTTAAGATCGACGGAGCAAAGACCGATCAAGCGCTCGCCTTCATCGGAAAGACCTGGAAAAGCATCTTCCCCGACTATCCCTTCGAATACCAGTTCCTCGATGATCATTTCAAAGAGGTCTATCGCGCAGACCGGCAGGTCACCTCGATGGTCACGATCCTGGCCATCCTCGCGATTTTTATTTCTTGTCTCGGCCTCTTCGGCCTGGCGAGCTACTCCGCGGAAAAAAGGATCAAAGAGATCGGCATCCGGAAGGTAATGGGCGCTTCGATCCGGCATCTGGTCAGTCTGCTGTCCCGGCACTTCCTCCGGCTCGTCCTCATAGCC
>DATJMG010000134.1:0-8500 GCA_035508835.1 Puia sp. | reverse complement strand
AGACGTCTGATCGGTCAGCGTATCGGGGATACAATTCCTTTCGATCAGCCGCTCCAACAGATCGACCGCATTGCACCGCACGCCGATAGAAAGCACCTCGCCGCGACGGCGTGCCTCCTCTGCCCGGTCGATCGCCGCATCGATGCCGTCCATCTTCACGTCCAGGTACTTTGTTTCCAGCCGCTTGTCGATCCGCCACTCCTCTACTTCCGCGATCAGTGCAACGCCCTCATTCATCGTGATCGCTAAGGGCTGGGCACCGCCCATCCCGCCCAATCCCGCCGTAACATTCAACCTTCCCCGCAACGTGCCGCCAAAATGTTTCACCGCCGCCGCCGCATAGGTTTCATAAGTGCCCTGGACGATTCCCTGAGAGCCGATATAGATCCAAGACCCGGCAGTCATTTGCCCATACATCATCAGGCCTTTTTTCTCCAGTTCATCGAAATGCTGCCAGTCTGCCCATTTCGGAACCAGCTGGGAATTCGACAACAAGACCCGCGGTGCATCAGGATGCGTGCGCATGATGCCCACCGGCTTCCCGCTTTGGATCAGTAACGTCTCATCGTTCTCCAGAACTTTCAACGCCCGGATGATCCGGTCGAGCGCCTCGAAATTCCGGGCGGCCTTGCCCCGACCTCCGTAAACGATCAGTTCATCCGGCCTTTCGGCCACTTCCGGATCGAGGTTGTTGAGGAGCATCCGCAGCGCCGCCTCCTGTACCCAGCCTTTACATTGCATTGTTGTTCCCGTCGGCGTTTTATAGCGGACGGGGTCATATCGCTGATAGGAAATAGTACTCATATCTGCTGATTTAAAGGTTGAATTCATCGTAACCGGCATTCAGATCGGTCCGCAAACCACCGGCAACGTCGTTACAGTACCTGACAAAGGAATGGTCATGGATGATCGCATGCAGCCGCCGGATATCCTCCGAAAAGATCCGGTCCTCACTGGCAAAACCGACGAAACGCCGTACATATTCATGCGCCGCCTCCAGGATGGCACTGCTCTTCAGCGGTCGCCGGAATTCGATCGCCTGACACGCACTCATCAGTTCGATCGCCAGGATATACTCGAGATTATCCAGCACCTGGTTTACCTTCCTGCCGCTGATGCTGCCCATGCTGACATGATCCTCCTGACCCAGGGACGTCGGGATGCTGTCCGCACTGGCGGGAAAACACAACGTCTTGTTTTCGGTCACCAGCGCCGCCGTCGTATACTGCGGGATCATGAAACCACTGTTGAGCCCGACATTGTTCATCAGCAGCAACGGCAGCCCCCACTTGCCTTCCAGCAAAAGGTAACACCGGCGGTCCGAGATATTCCCGACTTCCGCCGCAGCAATACACGCATAATCGAGGGGCAACGCGAGCGGCTGACCATGGAAATTACCACCGCTGATCACATCCCCCTCTTCCAGAATCACCGGGTTATCGGTCACCGAGTTGAGCTCGATCTCCGTGAGCTGCCGCAAATGCAGCCACGCATTCCGGGAAGCGCCATGCACCTGCGGCATACAGCGCAGCGAATACGGATCCTGTACCCGCCCGCAATCGACGTGACTCTTCATGATCTCGCTGTCCTTTAGCAAATACCGGAGCCGCTGGGCCACCAGCCGGTTGCCGATAAACGGACGCAACCGGTGTAGCCGCTCGTCGAAAGGCGCCTTGGTTCCCGTCAATGCCTCCAGGCTCATCGCCCCTATGATATCGGCCGCCTCAAGGCAATAATGCAGCCTTTCAACCGCCTTAACAGCATAAGCCAGGATGAATTGCGTCCCATTGATGAGCGCCAGCCCTTCTTTTGGTCCAAGGGCCACCGGCAAAAGCCCGTATTCCTCCAATACCGCCCGCGCAGGCTTCCTTTGCCCCCTATGATAGACTTCTCCAAGCCCGATGAGCGGAAGAAAGAGGTGCGACAAAGGCGCCAGATCACCCGAAGCGCCCACCGAACCCTTCTCCGGCACGACCGGGATGACATCCTCGGCCAGATGCCAGAGTATCCGCTCCAGCGTCGTAAGCTGAACCCCGGAATAACCCTGCGCCAGCGCATGTACTTTGGTAATGAGCATCAGACGCGCAATCCGCCGGGGCACCGGCTCCCCTACTCCAACACTATGGCTTTGAAGAATTTTGTGCTGCAGGATCCGGGTATCGGCCTCGGAGATCTTTGTATTGGCCAGGATGCCGAAACCGGTATTAATCCCATAGACCGAAGCCGGAGTTCCGGCAATATCCAACACTTTCCGCTCGCTCGACCGGACCTTTGCCTTCACCTCCGGGGACAATACCCCGCGCGCCGAACCGTCCGCAACCGCGAGTACCTTCCCCATATCCAATACGTCCTGACCATAAACAAAAATCGGCTGAACCATACCTGCCATTTCCGGTCAAAAGTAAACAATGTCAGCGAACTTCATCCCTTGCCCTACCCCCTTCTCATCCCTCGCCCGGCCCCCTTCCCTTCCCTTCCCTCACCCTACCCCTCCCTCGCCCGGCCCCCTTCCCTCACTTCATCAGCCGCCGCAGAAATTCCTGCCGCCGCCGGGTGGCAACCTCAATCGTGCTGTCATCCTCCAGGACCACATATCCGCCTCTTCCTTTATGGTATTTCTCTATTTTTAAAAGATTGATAATATGAGAATTATGGATGCGGCAAAACAAAGCCTCCGGCAATAGATCCTCATATTCCTGGAGCGTTCGCGTCGCCGTCACGATAACTCCATTCTCCAAAAAGATTTGAGTGTAGCTGCTCTTCGATTCCAACCGAACAATCTCTTTGAGGTTAATAAAGATCAACCCCTCCACCGTCGGTACGGCCATCTTTTGCTGACCCAGACCCAACGTCCCCATATTGTTCAGGAACAGCTGCATCTGATCGATGATATTCTTTTGCTGCGACCGTTGCACCACCCTGTCGACAGCGCTGACCAGCTCATCGATATCTATCGGCTTTAGCAAATAATCCACCGCGCTGTATTTGAACGCCCGAATGGCATAATTATCGAACGCGGTGACGAAAATGACCTGGAACGTCAGGGGCCGCAAGGCGTTCAACAGGTCGAATGCATTCCCCTGCGTCATCTCGATATCCAGGAACAGCAGATCGGGCCTGGATCTTTGAATGACCTCCAGCGCCGTTTCAACCCCTTCCGCAGTACCCACCACTTCGACCTGTGGACAATATTGCTCCAGCAATTTTTGCAGCACAAGGATACTGTCGCGCTCATCATCGACCAGAACGGTTTGGATCATAAGGTTTCCTTTTGATTGGGTTGTAGATGATCAAATGATGTGAATTGCATAATTACCCGAGTACCCGCGGCCTGACCTGCGGCATCTTCCAGATCGATGACCTCTACCCGGATATCTCCCCCATAGGCGGCATTTATAATTCGGATCCGGTCAGCCGTCATCGTCATTCCCTTTGACTGGTATTCGATGTGTTCCGCCGTCTTGTACCGTGCAGAGCGCGCCCGGCCTATGCCGTTGTCTTCTATGGTGATCGTCAGTCCCATTCGTTCCGCCGACAGATCCTGCCGGATGCGGAGCCAGATATACCCCCTGCCTCCCGTCCGGTGACGAAGCCCGTGCCGAATGCTGTTCTCCACATAAGGTTGGATCAGCATCGGCGGAATAAGGCAGGAGCCTTGCTGGATCTTCGGATCCACATCGATCGAATATCCCATCTTTTCCTTGAACCGCAGCTTCTCGAGGGCCATATAGGCGGAGAGATAGTCGATCTCATCCGTCAGCCGGATAAAGGCCAGGGATGAATTGTGCAGCGTAAGTCGGATCAGCCTCGCCAGACCGGTAATATACTTGTTCGCAGAAAGGACATCCCGGTCAACGATATACTGCTGTACGGAGGTCAGACAATTGAAAATAAAATGCGGATTCATTTGCGCCTGCAACGCCACGCGCTCCAGCTCCATCATCTTCCTGGCCAGCTGGTCCTTTTCCTGCTGCTGGCGCCGGAATGTACGGATCCGCCAGCTGGTCAGCCCCCAGGTGCATAGGGCAAACATAATGACTACCAGCATATCGAACCAGGTAGACAGCCAAAAAGGGGTCACTACGGTAAATCGCTGGGTGAGCAAGCCACTGGTGACACCGAACTTATTGGTTGCTGCTAATTGAAACTCATACTTACCCGGCGGCATGACCGGATATTCCAGATCAGTCAGCTTCGTCGTCCGCCAGCTGCTGTCGAGACCGATCATGCGATACCGGTAAGTAATATCACCCCCTGACCGGTAGGAAATACCGGCATATTCAAACCGGACACTACGGTCTTTATAGGGGATGACCAGATTGGCCGTATCCGCCACCCGATCGGTTCCATGGTTGATCAGTGATAACAGGTAAAGCCGGCAGCCCTCCTTCAAACCCGGCCTGCGGGGATCGAAATAGCTCAATCCTGCAGGCGTACCGATATAAGTCATTGAACTGTCTGCATATACGGCGTTGATGATATCGGAGCCCAGCCCGTCTTTTGAGGTGAAAGCAGTGACCGGGAAACCGGGTTTATCCAGCTCTATCCGGTTCAGACCACGATCGGTGCCTTCCCAAAGAGTTTGGCCATGCAGCAGGAGGCACCGGCAAATATCGCTTGTCAGTCCATGCTTTTTATTGATCACCGTTATCACCGAATCTCCCCGTAAACCGATGATCCCGGCTCCATAGGTCGCCACCCAATAGATCCCGCGGGTCCCCCGGGCAATGGCCGATATCCTGGTCCGCAACAGCGGTTCGGACGCGCCCATGAACATGGGACGATCATTGCCCGCCAACCGGTAAAGGCCATTCAACGTTCCGATATAAACCGTGTCGCGATAAGAAAGGACGGTGGTCGCCCGCTCCCGCCAAATCGTATCGATAAAGCGCCACTGCCTGACATCGAAAACCCCTACCCCCCAGACACTGGCCACCAGCAGTCGCCCATCCGGCCGCCGGCTGATCGATTTGACGGCAACATTGACCACTCTAATGGGGGGCCGGAAACCGGGTCCCCTGAGTTCGATCAAATTATTATCACTGCCCGAGACGATCTTGTCGCCGTTTACCGTGTCCAGATACAGGATCCGATTCTTGGCGATAGGCTGACCACCGTCCGCCGGGTCAGTCCGGAGACCCGGAAGCGACAGCCGAAAGAGCTGCTGCCGGTCATTACCGACCCACAACCGGTTCCCGACCCGCAGAATGGCCATGACCGGGGAGGTCTCTGCATGCAGGGTAGGGATCTTGCGAATACCGAACTGATCCGAATTCAACCGGTAAATGCCTTGACCCAGGGTCGCAAACCATAAATTGCCGTCCATATCCCGGAAGACCCGGGATACCGGTTTGTCGCTAAGGAACCGCCGAACCTTTCCGCTGCGGATATTGTTCTCCGTGCATCCCAGGATCTCATTAACATAGACAAGACTGTCTTGCAGCAGCGTGAAGCTGATATGCCGGTACATATCCTGGTGGAATGTTCTCCTGACGAGGTGGCCGGTAGCCAGCGACAGGATGGAATACAAAGGCGGGGTCATCCGCCAGATGAGATAGCTGCTGCTCATTGCGATCAGGTTCGGGTGGAATGCCTTGAAGGGAGGCAGGCGGACCAGGGTGGTTACCGTATCCGTGATCCGGAAGACCCGACCCCCAACCTGAACAAGGAAGTGCCCCGACGCATCCAGACAGGCGGCGACCGATGCCAGGACCGGCACCTGGTCCAAAGAGTCAAATTCCTTCACGGTCCCGTTTCGCAAGACCAGGTGTAAAGCGGAATTTTCCTGGATAAGGATATTACCGTCCGAATCCTCGACAAAATTTTCGATATTCTGGCGGAGATCGATCTTCCTCAGCATCGAATCATTCTCCTGGTTATGTATTCTTCCGCGGTACCAATAACAGACACTCTTCCGGAAGGGCGCCATCCATAACCGGCCTTCGCGATCGCCAAACAACTGCAGCACTTCAATATCCGGCAATCCGTCTGCAATGGTGAAATTTTTGAAATGCGTGCCGTCAAAGCGGCTAACTCCCGTCTCCGTCGACGCCCAAATGAATCCGTCTCTGTCCTGTGCAATGCAATAGACCGTCGACCCCGCGAGACCGTCAGCGATATCATAATGGGTATAGCTGTACTCCTGGCAGCGGGCGGGATAAGGCACCCACAGGAACGGGAAAATGACCAGGAAGAAAGCAGCTCTCATACACCGGTAAAATAGGGAATTATTTGAGTAATCTTTGCATGAACTCTTCCCGCCGCCGGTTGGCCACAGGGATGAAACTGTCATCATCCATCGTAAGATATCCGCCTCTACCCTTCTGATAAGCCCTGATCTTGGTCAAATTGATGAGGTGCGAATGGTGGATCCGGAAAAAAATGCTTTCAGGCAATAACTCTTCATAATCTTTGATGGTTCCCGTGACCGTGATCCGCTTGCCATTCTGCAGATACACCGTGGTACAACCATTGCTGGCCTCCAGCCGGATGATTTCCCGAAGCGGCACGAATGACAAACCATTCAAGGTAGGAAATCCGATCCTTTTATCGGCCTGATCCGGATCTCGAATGGACTGTAACATCCCTTTGACCCGGTCCAGCAGATCGGTTTCGATCAGTTTTCCCGACAGCTTTTCGACCGCGGCGCACAACTCGCGGATATTGACGGGTTTGAGCAAATAATCGACGGCATTGTACTTAAAGGCCCGTACTGCATGATTGTCAAAGGCCGTTACAAAAATGACATGAAAATTCACCGGCTGCAGCCGGTTCAGCAGATCGAATGCATTCCCCTTCGTCATTTCAATATCCATGAATACAAGGCCGGGCCGTACGTCCCGGATCAGCGAGATGGCCGTTTCAACCCCATCGGCCGTTCCAACCACCGTAACCTGCGGACAATAATTCTTCAATAGGGTCTCCAGGATCCGGTTGCTATCAATTTCATCGTCAATAAGAACGGTGCGTATCATGGGCAAGCTGTCATTTTAGGATAAAGAAGGATGCTGTTCAGAGATGGTACACAACCATCCGGCAAGGTCCCTCAAAATAACGAAAGGCAACGGTTAATTCAACACCATTGCACTTTTTTCGCCGCCGAACGTCGGAAAACTAAGCCTTATACAGGTGCCTTCCGGCTGACCCAGGCTATCCACGAGATCCTGAACTTCGACCCGGATGTCACACTTGTAAAGCCTTTGGATCATTTGAATTCGGTTCGACGTCAGGGTCATTCCTTTTGATTGATACTCAATATGTTCGTTTGTCCTATATTCCATAGCCTTCTTTCTCCCGATCCCGTTGTCCCGAATGGTTATGATTACCCGTTCGTCCTCCCGCCAAAAACGGATCTCAATAAATCCCTGTCCGGCCGTTTTATGCCGCAATCCATGCCGCACCGAATTTTCAACATAGGGCTGAAGGAGCATCGGCGGCAGCAGGTTCGTCTCAGCATCCAGATCCGGATCCAACACTATATTATAATGCATCTTATTTTTGAACCGCATCTTCTCGAGCGAAAGGTAATTTGATAAATATTCCACTTCTTCGGCCACCGTGATCAGTGCCCGGGTGGAGTTGTTCAGGGTCGCCCGGATCAACCGGGCAAAACCCGAGATATATTCATTCGTCGCCATCATATCTTTATCGAACACGAACTGTTGGATCGAATTCAGGCAGTTGAAGATAAAATGAGGATTCATCTGCGATTGAAGTGCAATGTGTTCCAACTCGGCCATCCTTCGCGACTGAACCGCTTTCTGCTCCTGCTGACGCCTCACCAGCGCGATCCGCCATCGCAGGAATAACCAGAACATGGAAATGCACAATACGACCTCGAGACCGATGAACCAGAGTTGCTTCCAAAAAGGCGTGGCTACGACAAAGGGAACGGCCAGGATGACGCTGCGGACACCGAAGCGGTTGGTCGCCTGAACCTGAAACTCGTATTTGCCCGATGGAAGTGACGGATAATCGAGGAAATCCTCCGCAGTCTCCCGCCAGCCGCTATCCAGGCCTAACATCCGATACCGGTATCGGATCTCAGCTGATCTGTATGAAATTCCGGCATACTCGAAACGAATATTGCTTTGCCGGTACGGTAAAGAAAGATGGGCAGTGTCTTCGATGAGCTCCCTGCCCGAATTTATTACGCCAAGCAGCAACAGTTCGCACGGTTCGCCAGTTCGCACCCGATCTGCATCAAACAGGCTGACCCCCGCAGGCGTTCCGGCATAGACAATTGTACTGTCCACGTAGAGCGTGTTGATCATATTCGAGCCGAGACCATCCTCTGCGGTGTACCGGGTTACCGGATAGCCGGGACGGTCCAGCCTGATAGCATTCAAGCCCATATCAGTTCCCGCCCATAAGACATGGTTATGGACAAGCAGTGTGCGGCAAATATCACTGGTCAATCCCCGGCCTCTGGTGATCACCGCAACTACAGAGTCGTTCCTTATCCCGTAAATGCCGGGATCACTCGCATTGGAAACCCACA
>DATJMG010000133.1:0-29332 GCA_035508835.1 Puia sp. | reverse complement strand
CTTTCAGACTGCTCAGATCCTTGTCCTTGACGTAATCCAGCCCGAAGCCCATCAGACTCCGGATTGCAGTGGGCGCAGTATAGATGATATTGACCTGGAACTTGTCTACAATGTCCCAGAAGCGGCCGGCATTGGGATAGGTCGGAATGCCTTCGAACATGACGGAGATCGCTCCGGCGCTGAGCGGCCCGTATACGATGTAGCTGTGCCCGGTGATCCAGCCGATATCCGCCGTACAGAAATACACATCCCCGGGCTTGTATTGAAATACGTTGACAAAACTATAATTCGCAAAGACCATATATCCACCGCAGGTATGTACGACCCCTTTTGGCTTCCCGGTCGAGCCGGAAGTATACAGGATGAACAACATGTCCTCCGCATCCATCTCCTCGGCCGGACACGCGGGATTCCCTTGCCGCTCCACTTTCTGCAGCTCATCCTCCCACCACACATCCCGCCCCCGGATCATACTCACCGGCACCCTGGTCCGGGTCAACACGATCACCCGCCGGATCGTCGGACATCGCAAAAGCGCATCGTCGATGACCGATTTGAGCGGAATATCCTTATTGCCCCTGTACGCGCCGTCCGAAGTGATGACCACGCTGCAGCTGGCATCCTGGATGCGGTCCGCAATGCTCTGCGCCGAAAAGCCGCCGAAGACCACGGAATGGATGACCCCGATCCGGGCACAAGCGAGAACGGCAATGGCCAATTCCGGAACCATCGGCATGTAGATACATGCTCTGTCCCCCTTGTGGAGCCCGTTATTCTTCAGCACATGGGCAAACTGACACACCTTAAAATGCAGCTCTTTGTAAGTCAGCACGCGATGATCCTCTTTGGGGTCGTTCGGCTCCCAGATGATCGCCGGCTGATCCCCCCTTTCCCGCAGATGCCGGTCAAGACAATTCTCGGTGATATTGAGTTTCGCGCCTTCGAACCACCGGACCCGCGGCTCGGTGAAGTTCCACTCCAGCACTTTGTCCCACTTGCGGCGCCAGCTGAAATGCGCAGCGATATCGGCCCAAAACCCCTCCGGGTCATCGACGCTCTTCTGATAAACCGAACGATACTCTTCCGCTGATTTGATCTGGTAAGGATAACTCATCTGACAATACAATTTGGGCCACCAATTTACGACACATTCCCTATCGGCAGCACCGTCCTGCCGAACATTTCGTTTAGCAAACCGGCAACGCCCGCATAGATGGCCGACCCGCCGCAGATGATCCCTTCAAAGCCCGTAAAATGCTTGAGCGCGCTGTTCCCGGTATAATCCCCCAGCGCCAGCAAAAAGAACAAGATGGTCAGGGATGCAAATACAAACTGTAATGCCCTGTTCAGCTTCAACGTTCCGAAGAAAAGCAATAAGGTAAACAGCCCCCAGATGATCAGGTAGGCAATCATGGCGCCTTCCGTCGGCGCGGTGATCCAGCCGGTCTTCGGTAATACGATGAGGGCAACCAGCGACAACCAGAAGAACCCGTAGGAGGTAAAGGCAGTCAGCCCGAATGTATTGTTCTTCTTCGCTTCGATGATCCCCGCGATCACCTGGGCAAGGCCGCCATAAAAGATGCCCATCGCCAGGATCATGGAATTCATTTCAAAAAAACCGGCATTGTGAAGATTTAACAATACCGTGGTTGTACCGAAAGCGCAAAGACCCAGCGGTGCAGGATTGGCAATGCCTTCCTTGCTGGTAGCAACAACAGGAGGAACGGTCATGATCGTTAGTTTAAGTGGTGTAAGGATACAATTTTAACTCATTACCCCGGATTAGCCTAATTTTACGGCCATGGCATCACCCAATCCCGTAGCCGGCCCGGCAAACGAGATCCGCATGGTCGTAGCGGCTGCCTCGGCAGGCTCCTTCCTCGCCTTTTACGATTTTTTCCTGTTCGCCAACCTGGCGCCGCTCATCGCCTCCCGCTTCTTTCCGGATTCGACCCCCACAGCAGCCCTGCTCCTTACTATCGCCACCTTTGCCACCAGCTTTGTCGCCCGGCCATTTGGCGCACTGGTATTTGGCCGCCTGGGCGACCTGACCGGCCGCAAACCCGCCTTCTCGCTGTCCCTCCTGATCATGGGCGTATCGACCTTTGCCATCGGACTCGTCCCCGGCTTTGATCGGATCGGCCTGGCGGCGCCGGCCATCATCCTGCTCCTTCGTCTCCTGCAAGGCCTCGCGCTGGGCGGGGACACCGGCGGCGCAATGACCTATACTGCCGAGGCTTCCCCCGCCGCCCACCGTGGCCTTTCCACTGCCTGGATCCAGGCCTCCGCGCTTTTGGGACTGGTCGTCAGCCTGGGCGCTATCCTGATGACACGGTATGCGCTGGACCCCGACCAAGCCATCAGCGTCGAAAAATTCAACGCCTGGGGCTGGCGAATACCCTTCCTGCTTTCCATCCTGCTGGTGGCCGTCTCCGCATATATCCGGTCGAAATTGCCTGAATCACCGGCCTTCACCCGGCTGAAGCCGGAAGGAATCCTTTCCTCCAGCTCCGTCCCGCCCCGCAGCCTCCTGCCTTCCTCCACCCCCGTCCTTCCCCCCAGCCGCCTGCTGCTGACCCTTCTCGGCGCCACAATGGGTCAGGGTGTCCTCTTCTGCACGGGTACACTTTTCGCCCTTTCTTTCCTGGAGAAAACCTGTCATATCGACCTCGACCAGTCAAAAACGATGCTGCTGATCGCATTCGTTCCCGCCACACCTCTCGTTCTCCTCTTCGGCCGCTGGAGCGATCGGATCGGCAGAAAAGGGATCCTCCTCGGTGGTATGCTGCTCGCCGTCCTTTCCTGGCCTTTTCTTTTCCACGAACTGCCGGCTATCCCGCGAACCGAAGGGCGCACCGAATTGACGGCCCGCAAGGAAATAAGAAGCACGGTATCCTTTATCGGCAAAAGCCGGGACCTGACCCGCACCACCGAAACAATTTCCTACTATGCCGACGGCATGCAGGTGGTGGAGACAAAAGAAGATACTGTCTTTGCAAACGGCCGGGTCAGCGCCAACCCAAAGTCCACGTTATCCAGTAGCATCAATACCCGCGATTATTGGAAGATCATCGCCATCCTTTTCGGAATAGCCTTCTCCATTTCGATGGTCTGCGGACCCATCGCCGCGCTTCTCGCCGACTTCTTCCCAGCCCGGATCCGCTATACCTCGCTCTCCCTTGCCTACGAGATCGGCAACGGCATTTTTGGCGGCCTCGTACCCTGGCTCGCCGTCCTGCTGACCACAGCCTGGCCGGGCAACAAAGAGGCAGGGCTCTGGTACCCGCTGGGCATCACCGTCATCTGCTTTGTGATCGGAGCCTTGGCGATCCCGTCGAAGGGCCGTAAATTCGCGCATGTCGATTGAAGTAAAGGACCTGGTTAAGGTCTACGGTGAGCAGAAAGCGGTTGACTCGATCTCATTTGCTGTCGGAAAAGGCGAGATCGTCGGTTTTCTGGGCCCGAATGGGGCCGGCAAAAGCACCACCATGAAGATCCTCACCGGCTATCTCGGTCAGGACAGCGGCGAGGCTGCCATCTGCGGCATTTCCGTCCGGGAACATCCACTGGAGACAAAAAAGAAGATCGGCTATCTCCCGGAAGCCAACCCGCTCTACCCGGACATGTATGTCCGTGAATACCTCGGTTTTATCGCCGACATCCACCGCCTGACCGGCAAACGCCAACGGATCGAAACCGTCATCTCGCTCGTAGGACTAACGCCCGAAAGCAAAAAAAAGCTGGGTCAGCTGTCTAAAGGATACAAGCAACGGGTCGGCCTCGCAGCCGCCCTGCTGCACGAGCCGGAAGTGCTGATCCTCGACGAACCAACCAGCGGCCTGGACCCCAACCAGATCATCGAGATCCGCGACGTCATCCGGAAGCTCGGTAAAGACAAGACCATCCTTTTCTCCTCGCATATCCTCCAGGAAGTGGAAGCCCTTTGCGACCGGGTCATCATCATCAATAAAGGAAGACTGGTTGCCGATAGCCCGCTCAGCCGGCTGCGGGCGCAGAATACCGGAGCAGGTACGATCCGCGTCACCTTCCGCGAAACACCGGAGACAGCGGCACTCGAACAGCTGGCCGACGTCACAGCCGTCGCGCGGATGCCCGACGGCCATTGGGAATTGCAAACGACAGCGCCCGATGAAGTTAAGAAACAATTGATGGAACTGGCTTTGCAGAACAATTGGAACATTGTTTCTTTGCAAAGCGAAAACCGAAGCCTTGAAGACATCTTCCGGGAATTGACAAATAATTAAAATCAAGTAAAAGACCAATCATGAGCTACATTGCCGACATCCATGCAAGACAGATCCTGGACAGCCGGGGTAATCCAACCGTTGAAGTAGACATAGTGACCGAAAACAATCATCGCGGCCGCGCCTCCGTACCCAGCGGCGCATCCACCGGTATCCACGAAGCCGTCGAGCTCCGCGACGGCGACAAAAAAATGTTCGGCGGCAAAGGCGTCTTGAAGGCAGTAGCGAATGTCAACGATATCATCGCCGACCAGCTGATCGGCTACCCGGTCAACGAACAGGCTTCACTCGATGCCCGCCTGATCGAAATGGACGGCACGGAGAATAAAGGCAAGCTCGGCGCCAACGCCCTGCTGGCCGTCAGCATGGCCGTGGCCAAAGCCGCAGCGCAGGAAAGCAAGCTGCCCCTGTACCGCTACCTCGGGGGCGTCAACGCTACCGTTCTGCCGTTTCCACAGATGAATATTTTAAATGGCGGCGTACATGCCGATAACAAGATCGACTACCAGGAATTCATGATCATCCCCGTCGGCGCTGAGTCGTTCAGCGAAGGGCTGCGCTGGGGCGTCGAGATCTTCCACACCCTGAAATCCGTCCTGAAGAAGAAAGGCTATAGCACCAACGTCGGCGATGAAGGCGGCTTCGCGCCCGATATCCAGAGTAACGAAGAAGCCATCGAAACACTCCTGCAGGCCATCGACGCCGCCGGCTACAAAACCGGCAGCCAGATCGGTATCGGTCTCGACGCCGCCAGCAGCGAAATGTTTAAGGACGGCAAATACAAATTCTATAAAAGTACCGGTAAGGAGATCAGCAGCGATGACATGGTCGATTATTGGACCAACTGGGTCAATAAATATCCGATCATCTCCATCGAAGACGGCATGGCAGAAGAAGACTGGGACGGCTGGAAAAAGCTGACCGACGCCCTTGGCCATAAAGTCCAGCTCGTCGGCGACGACGTGTTTGTAACAAATACGAAACTCCTTCAAAAAGGGATCGACAAGGGCATAGCCAACAGCATCCTGATCAAGGTCAACCAGATCGGAACCATAACGGAGACGATCAATGCCGTACAACTGGCTCAAACTCATGGCTATACGACCGTCATGAGCCATCGCAGCGGGGAGACCGAAGATACCACGATCGCCGACCTGGCTGTCGCCCTTAACTGCGGCCAGATCAAAACCGGCAGTCTTTCCCGTACGGACCGCACGGCCAAATACAACCAGCTGCTCCGCATCGAAGAAGAGCTGAGTGACTGCGCGATTTATCCAAAGGGTCGGATCAAATTCAAAAAATAAGTCGTAGCTTGGCGGGATGTTATCCCGCATCCCTTCGTTTCTGAAGAACAGGTACCTGCTCACGGGTGCGGGATTTGTCGTCTGGATTCTTTTTTTCGATTCTCGTGACCTGATTACCAGCCATTTCCGCGAAAGGAGCGAGCTGCTGAAACTGGAGGAAAGCAAGAAATACTATGAACAGCAGATCGCAGTGGCCAAACGGGAGCTGGAACAGTTGAAAACCAACCCGGCCGTGCTCGAAAGATACGCGCGGGAAAAGTTTCTCATGAAAAAAGACAACGAGGACCTGTTCCGGATCCGGGAGGACAGCATAAGCACTATCCATTGATTAACATACCTTTACGAGATTTCACCCCTTTTTAACTATTGCGGACAATAACGGTGCCCGATTCCCGTTTTCATAATGGACGTTTCACTTTTACTGCTTCGGATTTTAAAGGACATTAAATGGTTTTGCCTATGACACTCTTTACACCGGAGGATCTTTTACGGTATTTGTATAAAGAGTCTTCCCCCGAACTGACCTTAGCGATCGAGGCTGCGCTAAAGGAAGACTGGATGTTGCGCGAGAAACTACAAGTTTTGAGTTCTTCTGTCGATAGTTTGAATAAGATCGTCGTCGCCCCCCGCGCGGAAGTCGTTGAATGGGTTCTCAACTACGCCCGGAAGACGGCTGTCCAGGAACATGAATCGATATCGTGACCCGATTCTAATGAGAAGAGGTGAACGGTACAAGTTCGTGCTGGAATACTTTAGCCAACACAATCCTGATGCAGAAACGGAATTATTGTATGACAACCCCTACCAGCTGCTGGTAGCGGTCATCCTCTCGGCACAATGCACGGATAAGCGGGTCAATATGACGACCCCGACCATCTTTGACAAATATCCGGACGCCGCCAGCCTGGCTAAAGCGGATTTTGATGAGCTCTTCCCGCTGATCCGGAGCATTTCCTATCCCAATAACAAGACGAAACACCTGATCGGCATGGCTCAAATGCTGGTCCATGATTTTGGCGGCGAAGTACCGCTGACCGTCGAAGAATTGATGCGCCTCCCCGGCGTCGGCCGCAAAACCGCCAATGTCATCACTTCTGTCATCGATAACCAACCCAACATGGCGGTCGACACCCACGTCTTCCGCGTCGCAGCCCGCATCGGCCTTACCGTGGACGCCAAAACGCCGCTGGCTGCCGAAAAACAATTGCTGGAATTCATTCCCCGCGACCAGGTCCACATCGCCCACCATTGGCTGATCCTTCACGGCCGCTACATTTGCGTTGCCCGCTCGCCGAAATGTCCTGAATGCGGCCTGCAGCAGGCTTGCAAATATTTTGCGCAGCATTATGGGAAAGCAGCCGCGGAGCCGAAGCTACCTGTTGTTACAGCGACGCGAACCACTGCGGCCAGGAAACAGGTGGGCCCGGTAAAAAAGAAAAAAAGCCGACATAATCGGCTATGATACTAACTCGGCAGAATTCAACAGTTATTTCTTCGTTATCTTGCTCGAATTCTCTTTAATGAGTGATGGCTGAGAAACAATCACTTCTACGTCCCGCAAGCCAGGCAGCTTAGTAGTAGTTGTAGTAGTACTCGAACCCGTCTCTTTTATTTCCTTTTTATGTTGCTTTGCCATATTCTAGTCATTACTATGTAAAGTTACGATTTTTTTGGGTTGATCAATTGCACCTTTTGAATCTTATCGTCTTTCTTAGAAAGGTGAAACGCAACACAAGTAATATACGGAATAACGGCCAGAAGTGCAAATAAGAGAGCATTGTAATAAAAGGAGCTTTTCCGTCTAAATACGCTGAAATTAACCGAAATGGCATTCTCTAGTTCGAGAATGTAAGATCCTTTGAGTGAATTGTCCACCTTCTTGTCATCACCGGGATATTTTTCCTGCATTTCAATCATAAAATCCTGATAATATTTATGTGGTGGGTCCAGATATGCAATTTCAACCGGTAAAAGCAACTTGATGAAATACACCAGCGAGAAAATCAAAAAGATTGAGAAAATAAAAAACCCCACATAAAAAATGAAATGATGTATTTCATCGCCAAACATGTCCTGAATAATCGAAACTAAAAAAATTCCCAGCGCCGAATAAATTAAAATAATATTGGTCAATCTTTCAAGTACCTTTTGCAGCGATGTATTATACTGCTCAAGCCGTTGCTGGTTGATTTCAATAATGAAATCCAGATCAAAAAAAGACGTTGCCATAGAATAAAATTGTCCACAAAAGTACCAACGCTTTTCAGTCCCAAAAAAATAAATTCGTTATCCGGTGTTCACGCAGAATGCCGCCTCCGCTTCCTTTTCCTCCTCTTTACAGGCGGCACCGGCGCCTTCGTACTCGCCCCCGCATCGATCCCCATCGCCTGATAAACCGTCTCCTGGATCCGCCCGCGGATATTCAATCCCGATAGCCTTGGATTGTTTTCGATCGGATTTACGCGGTTCGACAGAAAAATAAAGATCAGGTCATATTTCGGATCGACCCATACACAGGTCCCGGTAAAACCGGTGTGGCCGAATGTTTCCGGAGACGCTGAAAGACAGGGGTAAGGTTGACGGCCGAAAGGCAGGTGCGCATTATCCTTCTCCGGCTTATCGAACCCTAACGCCCGCCGGCTGATGTCGCTGTGGTAAGCCGTGAAATAATCGATCGTCGATTTCTTCAGATAGATCCGGCCGTTGAACGTCCCCCCATCCAGCAGCATCTGCTCGAGAATGGCGAGATCATACGCGTCACTGAACAGTCCTGCGTGCCCCGCTACCCCGCCGAACATCGCTGACCCGGGATCATGTACGTCACCCCGCAGCAATTGATGCCGGAAGATGGGCTCCAGCGCCGTCGGGGCGATCCTCGCCAGCGGGAAGCGCTCCCGGGGAAGGAAACCCGTAGAGGTCATGCCGAGCGGATCGTAAAAAGTCTTCTTTACGTATTCATCCAGCGTCATCCCCGTGATCGCTTCCACGATCTCGCCCGCCAAAATGAAGTCGTTGTCACTATAGACATATTTCTTCGGCCCGAGCGGACTTTGCGCGATCCGCAGGTTCATCGTGTCCCGCCAATCGTTCCGCAAATACAGGTTTTCAGCCACCCGGACGCCGTGCAGACTGTCCGGCTGCGTCGTGAAGATACCCGGCATAGGGTTTTCCTCCTTGCTGCTATCCACCACTTCCTTATAGAATACTACATCCGGGACCAGACCCGCCTGATGCAGGAGGATGTCCCAGACGGTCAGACCCGCCTTGTCAGTGCCCCGCAACCAGGGAAGATAATCTCCAAGCGTCTTTTGGAGATCGAGCCGGCCTTCGTCATACAGTTTCATGACCGCCATCGTAGTTGCGCAGATCTTGGTGCACGATGCCATATCGTACAAAGTCTCGGTATATACCGGCTCCTTCCGGTCATAGGTCATATAGCCGAAGGCCTTTTCATATGCGACCTTGCCATCCTTCGCAACCAGCACTACACAACCGGGCGCAGCCTGTTTCCCGATCGCTTCCTCACAGATGGCGCCGATCTTGTCCAATTGCCCCGTGTCCATGCCCAGCGTCAGGGGATCGGCTGCCGGGAGCGCGCGATAAGGTCCCATGATACCGGCGCCCACTCTGTATTCGGGGCATACCGTGACGGGAAGATGACCCCTGGCAGTGAATTTTCCGTTGAGCAGATCGGCCGCCACCTGCTGCGTGATCGAGTCGTCCTCATAACAGGCTACCAGCACCTTTGACTGACAGGTGTTCCGGATCGCATAAGGATTACCGAAAACCATGGTAACGCATTTTTCCTTCTCCTGCAGCTTGTCCAGGAGCCATGCGGCCGGATCGCTGATCAGGAAATTGCGGGCCGGATACCTGGCATAGTTATGCAGGCCGATCACAATGGCATCGTATCGATTGCTCAGCAGCTCGAGCGCAGCCGCCGCTTTGGCACTATCCAGGTTATAATCGAACAGGTAGACATCCGCCGCATAATCGTCCCGCATCCGCCGGCTGAAAGCATTTTCAGCCGTTAACCCCATTCCGACATAGGCGATCCGCTTCTTCTTCACCGGATGGAATGCCGTGATCGCCTCCGGTCCAACCGGCGACGGCAGTAAAGGAAAGATCGCCGAATCCTCGTTCTGTAATAACGTCAACGCATTTCTTGCCACTTCCCGGCGCATCTCGCTTACTCCCGCGTTAAGGTCCGCGGTCAGATGCGTGAGGTTGACGGGCTTCCATTCGGCCAGCCCATAGGCATACTTAGCTGCCAGCACCCGCTTGACCCGCGCGTCGATAGCTGCCCAGCGGAGCCGCTTATCACGGATCGCGATCTTGATCTTTTCCAGGCTGAGCGCGACATCACCCGGAAGACACAGCATATCGTTGCCGGCAATAAGCGATTGAACGGCCGCATCTCCATCGGGATAATACCTGGTCACTCCCTTCATCTCCAGTGCATCGGTAAAGCTGATACCGGTAAAATGCAGTTGTTTTCGCAGCAGTTTCGTGACATTCTCATAGGAGAGGGAGGTTGCCCGATTGGGCGTTTTGTCGATCGCGGGAATATACAAATGAGCGATCATGACGCTGGCCACCCCCGCTTTGAATATTTGCCTGAAAGGATACAGTTCCAGCGAATCCAGCTGCTTCCGGCTTTTGTTGATGACCGGCAGATCGAGATGGGAGTCGACTGACACGTCCCCATGCCCCGGAAAATGTTTGGCGCAGGCCATCACACCCACATCCTGCAAACCCCGCATATACTGAATGCCGAACTCCGCCACCTTCCTCTTGTCTTCACCAAAGGAACGGTCATTGATGACGGGATTGTCCGGATTGTTGTTGATATCGACTACCGGTGCAAAGTTGACCTGAATGCCTATCCGCTTACACTGGTCGCCAACCAGCTGGCCATACCGGTAGATCAGCCCCGTATCGGAAGTCGCGCCAAGCATCATCTGGCGCGGAAGACCCTCGACACTGTCCATACGCATTCCCAAGCCGTTTTCCGCATCGATACACAACAGGATCGGGGTTTTAGCCATCCGCTGCAAGCGATTGATCCGCTCCGCCTGGGCAACCGGGTCGCCCTGAAAAGTACAGATGCCGCCAACATTGTACTTCCTCACCGCCTCCCCGGCGATGGAGTCATAGAAGACCGTGCGGTGCGTCACCGGATCGATGCCAGAAAGCCGGATGACCATGAGCTGAGCGATCTTTTCATCCGGGGACAGGGTCTTGAATACACTGTCCACCCAGCTATCCAGGGTAAGCGCAGTGGATCTCTGCGCATGGGTGCGGCTGAGGCCGGTAAGCACCACCGCCAGCAACAAAACGAATTTTCTCATTTCGGCGTAAATTGCACACAAAATAAGCCAGAATTGCCAGACATCATTCATTTATTGCCCGACAACATCGCCAATCAGATCGCGGCGGGCGAAGTGATCCAAAGGCCGGCCAGCGCAGTGAAGGAATTGCTGGAAAATGCAGTGGATTCAGGTGCTTCCGAGATTCGGCTCTTCGTGCAGGACGCCGGCAAATCCCTGATCCGCGTGACCGATAATGGCATGGGGATGAGCGAAACGGATGCCCGGCTGTCATTCGAACGGCACGCGACCTCCAAGATAAAGCATATCGACGATCTCTTCCATATCCGCACCATGGGGTTTCGCGGCGAAGCCCTGGCCTCGATCGCCGCCGTTTCCCAGGTCGAGCTGCGGACAAGACGACCTGAAGACGAGACCGGAACTTGCATCGAGATCGAAAACAGCCATGTCATCCGCCAGGAGCCTGCTCCCACCACCGTCGGCACCAGCATCACCATGAAGAACCTCTTCTTCAGCGTTCCCGCCCGCCGTAACTTTCTCAAAAGCAATCCCGCTGAGATGCGGCATATCATGGAAGAATTTATCCGGGTGACGCTGGCTTTTCCATCCATCTTCTTCTCGCTGACCTCCAACGGCGCCGAGCTGATGCACCTTGACAAAGGAAGCCTGAAACAGCGGATCGTTCAGATCCTCGGCCCCGCTCACGCCTCGAAACTGGTTTCCGTACAGGAGAACACGGCTTATCTCAATATCTACGGCTTTGTCGGTAAGCCGGAGACCGCCAAAAAAACCCGCGGCGACCAATACCTTTTCGTTAATAACCGGTTCATCCGGAGCGCTTATCTGAACCATGCGATAATGAACGCCTATGCCGAAATGATCCCCCCGGATAGTTATCCCCTTTATGTTCTATTCATCGACCTCGACCCCGCACAGGTCGACGTCAACGTCCATCCGACAAAGCAGGAGATCAAATTCGAAGACGAAAAGATCGTATATGCATTTGTGCAGGCAGCGGTTCGACACTCCCTGGCGCAGTTCAGCATCACCCCTACGCTGGACTTCGATCTCGACCCGTCCATCCAGCGACTGGACGCGATAAACAAGCCGTTCTCCGAAGAGAAGAAGGCCGCCACCGCCGCCTCATCCCTATATAACACCTTTACTCAGAAAAACCAGGCGCACAAGATCGAACCATCAGGCAAAAGTGGACCATCAGGCAACAGCGAGCCATCCGGCAACAACGAACCATCCAACAAAAGTGAACTTCGCCATTGGGCCGACTCCATCCGTCAAGCCGCCGGCGGCACGGGACAACCCACTCCTGAACCCGCACCGAAAACCAGGATCCAACCCCTCGAGAATGCTCCATTACAACAATTACTCAACACTTATATCGTTACCCCGACCAATCGCGGCTTTGTCCTGATCCACCAGCAGGCGGCACACGAACGCATCCTTTACGAACGCCTGACGGCGGCAGCGGCCGGAAACCCGATCCCCAGTCAAAAAAGCCTTTTCCCGGCAACCCTTACCCTGTCCACACCCGACGCTATCCTGCTGACCGAACTGCTGCCCGAACTACAGTTGCTCGGTTACGACATCGAGCCTTTCGGGAAAGACAGCTTTATCATCCACGGCACCCCCGCCGATACCAGGGAGGGAGATGACCGGTCTGCGCTGGAAAACCTGCTGGAGCAATACAAGCATTTCACCAGCGAGATGCGCTTCTCCCGCCGCGAAAAGCTGATCCGGACCATGGCCCGGCAGCAGGCTGTCAAAGCAGGGGCTATCCTCGGCGAAAAGGAAATGCACGCTCTCGTGGACGACCTCTTCGCCTGCACCCAACCCAATGTCACCCCCGGCGGAGACCCCACCTTTATTGAATTCAAGAAAGACTATGTCGAAAAATTATTTGGCCGTTAGCGGCCTCTGCTGCGCCCGTCCCAAAGGATATATCGCACGGAAAGTTGCAGCGAGCTATTCCGTACCGGCGGCGAGGAGTAAAGGACATGTGCCTGCGGCGTCGCGATCGGATCGGGAACCCGGATACTGATCGCCTTGTTGAAAGCTTCATCATAGCTCATCCCTATTATCCAGTGCCGGTACGTGTAATCCAGGCTGACCAGGCCCCTGAACTCGTTGTGCTGTACGAATACCATAGGGAAACCGCTGAGAGGGCCGATATAAAAATAGTTGTAGAAGCTGCTATCGGCTATCGCCGCAATCCCCTTGCCATAATGGGAATATTGCAACCCGAGGCCTACGCTCCAATTCGGATCAGGAGCATAATGGATGCTGACCGGCAATTGGAAATAAAAAAGCTTTTTGATAATTACAGAGCCGGAATAGAAAGTGTCATTGTATTGATAGTAGAACCACAGGTTCCTTGGCGTATATTGGGGAGCGTGGATCCTCACTTCCACCTGCGCAAATATCTTCGGCTGGAAATAATACCGGACGAACGGCACCGGGATATAGTCTTTCCACCACGTGTTTAGCCCTCCCGATGGATTGGTCCAGACCTGTTGCCCATCCACCGGAATGGATTGGTTGAGTCCCACACCCGCAACCCAGCGGGTCATCTTCTGCGCCTCGACCGGCGGGCATTTCAAGGGATCGTTCGAACGCAGCAGCGGCCCCCGGATCAAATGGGGTCCCGCAACATCCAATGGCACAATATTGCCCACCTGCGCCCGACCCGGCTGCACCAAGCCTGACGGCAACCCATCCGGCGGCATTCCCCCCGACGGCGCCCCGCTGAGGTGCAACCCGCCTGACGACGCCCCGCCCGGCGACCCACCCGACGGCGCCCCGCTCAGCTGCGCCGCGCTCAGCGACCCGGCACCGCCCGCCGCCGCGATATCGCGCACCGCCCTACCCATACTATCCACCGCCGTACCCCTATTGCCACCGGCGTGGCCGCCCTTTCCCGCCGCCGTACTCGTACTCCCCGCTACCCCGCTTCCTGCTACCCCGCTCCCGGCCACCCCGCTGCTGCCCACCCCGCGCCTGTTCCCCGCTACCCCGTTCCCCGCTGCCTCGCTGCCCATTGCCTCGCTGCCCGCCACCCGGCCCCCATTCCCCACCCGGCCCCCGTTCCCAGCCGCCACCCCGGAAACCGCGGTCCGCAATTCCCTTCGGCCCGGAACCTGCGATGTCCTCGATGAGGCGGCCTGCCGCCATACAAAATAACCTGCCCCGCCCAATAAGAACGGCAGAAGGATCAGCAACAGCAATCGCCGCCTCCTCCGCACCACCGGCATCTCCTTGTCCAGTACGGCAGCCATAGTCTTCCACGCTTCGCCGGCGTCCGGAAGGGACACTTGCTCCAGCTTTTCGACCCAGGGGTTGCTATCGGGTATCTTTTCCATCAGGTGATCGTTTCCATGAAGTGAATAATCAATTTCAGTTGCCGCCTGGCATCACTCAGATGCCATCTGCTGGTCCCTTCACTGATCCCCAGCATCGATGCGATCTCCTTGTGCGAATAACCATCTATGCTATAAAGATTGAAGACCAGGCGTGTAGTCACCGGCAGCTGCCGGATCAGATTCAACAGCTCATCGCCGTTCATTTTGGAAATAGCTTCATTTTCGATACCGGGTCCTTCCAACTGATCGGAAAGCATTTCATATTCGCCTGCCGGATCTTGCTTTCTAAGCCGGTCTATCGCGGTATTAATAACGATCTTTTTCATCCAGGTGTAGAACAAGGCCTTTGACACATCATATGCCGCCAGATGTTTGAAGACTTTCAGGAAGGCGTCATTCAATAATTCGAGGGCATCGTCCCTGTCCCGCACATAACGCATGCAGACAGGCATCATCGAGGGAAAAAACCGCCTGTACAGCTCTTCCTGCGCCTTGCGGTCGTTTTCAAGACAACCATGAATAATTATTTGTATGTCGGCCCCCGTAGTCAATAATGATTCGATACCGATTTATACTGGTATGTACGTCCCTGTGAATGGAAACGTTGGGATGGAAGAACCTTTTTTCGGCAGCCGTCTGCGGCCGGTCAATAGGTATTGCGGATGAGATGGATCATTTTCTCGATCTGCCGCCGTACAACCGTTCCGCTGCCGGTATAATTATTGATCAGCACGGAAAAAAGCAGCATCCGCCCGGACCTGGTGAATAAATACCCGCTTAGCGCCGCTACCCCCGAAAGACTGCCGGTCTTGGCATATATAAAGGTGCTGTCCTGGTGATAATACGCGGAGAGCGTGCCCGTACCGCCGGTCGGCAGTAACCGCTCCATCCGGGCCAGCCCAAACTCGCGCTGCATCCGGTTGAGCAGCCCGACGAAGTCCCGAGGGGAGAACAGATCATTCCGGCTGAGCCCGCACCCATCGACCCAATTGGGTTTTTGCGGCAGCGAATCCAGAACCCCCTTTAACAGGTAGTTTATCGTTCGCGCATCGTTCATGCTCCCGAGCACTTCATTGCCGACCATCAGTAAAGTCTGCTCGGCAAAAAAGTTATCGCTGTTATACATCATCGGCCGGTACAGGGAATCCACCGGCCGCGACCGGAGTACGTTCCAGGCTACCGGCAGCATGGCGCCGAAATGTTTTACTCCCACCGAGCTCCCGGCCGTATCCTTGAGCAGCACTGCCGCCGACGCCAGTCCGTCCGTAATGAACGGCGTATACTGCTCCTTGTGGTCCTCCTTCCCTTCGGTGATCTCAAAAACGTTCTGATTGAACGACCGATGCACAAAAAAGGTCTTGCGCGTAGTATCCGGGTTGAAATTGACAGGCCAGTCCACATCCGGGACGGAATAGATCGAAGGCGAGCTGCCGAAAGGGTCATTGCTGCTGCCCTTTGGCCGGTCCTGCACCCAGCGGATCATATTCATATAGATCGGAAAAGAGCTTCGCTCCGCCGCATAGTCGTCATTGTAGTCATCCCAGGCCCAGCCGCGGCCGAGGGCATGATCCTGCCAGTTGTCATCCGCCAGCCAGATCTTCTTCCCCGTCTTCCGCATCAGATCGATCACCGGCTGGGAAAGATAGGCAGGATGCAGAAAGGTCGGGTCACCCGAAGGAAGCACCAGCAGCGCCGTATCGGTGACCAGGTAACGCATACCTACCAGCGAATCCCCCAGGTATTTCAATCCGGCATAAAGCGAGAACAGCTTCGTATTGCTCGCCGGCATAAAATATTTGTCGCTCTGATGATTGTAGATATAGGCTGCTCTCGCCGGATCATAGATACAAATGCCGACCTGCCCTCCGACCAGCTCCGGCCTTGTCAGCAGACTGTCCTCGACGAATGCCGTCAGCCCGTCCCGCTTCGCCGACGCCCCGACATGTCCCCCGGGTGAACAGGCCTGCCAGCAACAAGCGACGCCGGCAAGGCACAACACAAAAAATCGTTTTATCATGACTGCAATATAGGAAAATGTAGGCCGACCCCGATCACCCGCGCTCCTGCGCGCGCAGCCAGCGCTCGGGGATCTCATTGCTGCTGGCCAGCAGATAATCCTGGTAGGAACAGGCAATATACTTGCTATCAGGTAGCTGCATCCACCACCGCTGGGTTTTCTTGCTTTGAAGGAACGTAGTCTCGACCTCCGCAAACGCGGTCCGGTATTCGATAAAGAACTCGCGCTGAGACAGCGCCGCCTCCCGCCGCCCCTTGCTCCTCCCGTCGATGAAGTACCACAGCATATGGCTGATCTGCCGGGCTGTCAGCTGCCCCGTATCCCGGGAAGGAATATACCCGTAGATACCAACCGTATTGACGGTGGGACTTAGCCCGGCATATCGCATCAGGATACACGCTTCCTCCCCATTGAACCCATTGGGCGAAAGCTGATTGGCCGGAGCAAAAGCATGCGCGATCGCCGAAATGTCGAAGCTGAATAAATGAGAATTGCGGATCACCGGCTCCATCTCTTCGATCCTGTCCTTCACACTCCCCAGGCGGTAACAATCGAACCGCAGCTTGTCCATCGTCTCGAGCATGTGCGGATGGACGTAGTAACTTTGAAAGCCGATGTGATTATAATGATGGATATAGTTGGGCTCTCCCGTGAGCATCTCCATCAGGAAATGATCGGCCTTGTGCAACGAATGGATATCCAGGTCGATCAGCGCGTCCACGCCGGTTGCTTCGATGATATGCCGCTTGTCACCATAGGTATAGTACTGCGCCAGCGTCAGGTCATGCGACCCGCCCAGGATAACCGCCGTCTTGCCGATACCCGTGAGCTCACGCAGGACGGTCTTCAACGCCGCATAAGTATCCGAAAGCGTAGCACCGGCCCGGATATTTCCCGCATCGGCGAGCTTGAGATCCGAATGCCAGCCATACAGCTGATAGAATTGTTCCCGGATCGCACCGGGAGCCCCCCCTTCCCGGCGGTCGCGGCCGATACCTCTTTCCTCTTCGCAGCCCACCAATACCAGGTCCGCCTCATACAGGTCGGGGAACGTCTCATCATAGGCATCGATCAGCTTGCCGATCTGCCCGGCCTTATACCCCTGGTCCTGCGACAATTCGGTTAGGTTGATCGGGTCCAGGAAATCGCTGATATGCAGATTGGGCGACATCAATTCGGCGTTTGAAGGCAAACTTAGCACAAAATCCCATACCCGCGCGGGCCCAAAATCATGTATCTTTACGCCATGAATTCCGTGCTGGATCAAATAGAGCAATACAAGCAGGAGATTGCCGCTATCACCCCCAACGGCGCAGACGCGCTGGAGGCCTTTCGGATCAAATTCCTGGGCACCAAAGGCATCGTGAAAGGTCTTTTTGCCGAAATGAAGAACGTCCCCGGCGATCAGAAGAAAGAATTCGGCCAGGTCCTCAACGAATTCAAGCAGCTGGCCGAAGCAAAATATGAGGACTGGAAGAACAGCCTCGCCGGCGTCACCGAAAAAACGGCCGCCATCGACCTCAGCCTGCCCGGCGACCCCATTCCCCTCGGTACCCGTCATCCGATCACCCTCGTTCGCGATCAGATCGTGCATATCTTTGGCCGGCTGGGCTTCTCCGTCGCCGAAGGCCCGGAGATCGAAGACGACTGGCACAACTTCACCGCCCTCAACCTTCCCGAAGACCACCCCGCCCGTGACATGCAGGATACCTTCTATATCCATCAGCACCCCGACTGGCTGCTGCGCACCCACACCAGCAGCGTGCAGGCCCGCACGATGGAGAAACAACGGCCTCCCATCCGGATCATCTGTCCCGGCCGCGTCTATCGCAACGAGACCATCAGCGCGCGGGCGCACTGCTTCTTCCACCAGACCGAAGGCCTGTATGTGGATGAGAACGTCTCCTTTGCCGACCTCAAGCAAACCCTCTACTTCTTCGTACAGGAAATGTTCGGGAAAGATGTCCGCATCCGCTTCCGCCCTTCCTATTTCCCCTTCACCGAACCAAGCGCCGAAATGGATATCAACTGCCGCATCTGCGGCGGTGTCGGCTGCAGCGTCTGCAAACATACCGGCTGGGTCGAGATCCTCGGCAGCGGCATGGTCCATCCCAAAATGCTGGACAACTTCGGCATCGACAGCAGCAAGTACACCGGCTTCGCCTTCGGCATGGGGATAGAACGCATCTGCCAGCTGA
This sequence comes from Puia sp., assembly GCA_035508835.1. Classification (GTDB taxonomy): domain Bacteria; phylum Bacteroidota; class Bacteroidia; order Chitinophagales; family Chitinophagaceae; genus Puia. Next base: position 10,844 of record DATJMG010000133.1, on the reverse strand, counting down.
AATACCGGGTCAATGACCTCCGCCTCTATTCTCAGAACGATGTTCGCTTCCTGCGACAATTTACCGGAGCCGTGTAAAATCAATCTATGATCCAGACAATCGGCATTTGCGGAGCAGGCACCATGGGCAGCGGGATCGCCCAGCTAGCCGCCATGGCCGGTTACACCACCATCCTTTATGACCTCGACCCAACCACGGTCGCGAAGGCAAAGTCCGCGATTGAAAAAAACCTCTCGACCCTCATCGAAAAGAAAAAGATAACCCCGGCAGATCAACACGCGATCGGGCAACGCCTGACATTCACCACCGACATAAACACCTGCACCGCCGACCTCATCATCGAGGCCATCGTCGAAAAGCCGGACATCAAGCTTGACCTGTTCCGGGATCTCGCCGCTCACAACGGACCACATGCCATCCTCGCCTCCAATACCTCCTCCCTTTCCCTCAACGCCCTCGCCGAAAAGATCCCCGGCCCCGAACGCTTCGCCGGCATGCACTTCTTCAATCCGGCCCCGATTATGAAGCTGGTCGAAGTCGTCCGGACAAAATATACCTCCGATGACACCATCGCCACGATCACCCGCCTTGCGGGAACCCTGGGCAAAACACCCGTCCTCTGCGCCGACTCCCCCGGCTTTATCGTCAACCATGTCGCAAGACCCTATTACCTGGAAGCGCTTCGCCTCCTCGAAAGCGGACTGACCGACATGGATACCATCGACAGCCTGATGGAAGCCACCGGGTTTAAAATGGGCCCCTTCCGCCTGATGGACCTCATCGGGAACGATATCAACTACGCCGTCAGCGAATCCGTATATGAAGCCCTGGGCAGCCCGGAAAGACTGAAACCCTCTTCCATCCAGCGCCAAAAAGTACAAGAAGGCAACCTGGGCCGAAAGACAGGTAAAGGCTATTACCGGTATGAATAACCTCCATGCAACAGAAAGGATCCTCGTTACCGGCGGCACCGGCTTTCTCGGCGCCTATATTATCCGTGAGCTGGTGCAGAGCGGTTATGCCGTGCGCGCGATCCACCGCCAGGGAGCCATCCCCTTTTTCCTGCCTTCCCACATCCGGGAAGAAGTGGAATGGCTGCGCTGCGACGTCCGTGATCCCATCGGCCTCGAAGACGCCATGACCGGGATGGACGCCGTCATCCACGCCGCCGCAAAGATCTCCTTCTCCATGAAAGAACGCCGCGAACTTTGGAGCACCAATATCGAAGGAACGGCAAACGTCGTGAATGCCGCACTGGAACGGAACATCCAACGGTTCCTGTACGTCAGTTCCGTGGCTGCCATCGGCAGGACCGGCGCCAACGAAGAAATAACGGAAGAAAAGAGCTGGGAGAAAAGCCCGTACAATACAAATTATGCGATCAGCAAGTTCCATGGCGAAATGGAAGTCTGGCGCGGAATAGGAGAGGGGCTGCCCGCCATCATCGTAAACCCCAGCACCATCCTGGGCTATGGCGACTGGAACAGCACAAGCTGCGCGATCTTTCGCAGCGTCTATAACGAATTCCCCTGGTATACGGAAGGGATCAACGGCTTTGTCGATGTGCTCGATACCGCCAGGGCAATCGTCCGGCTGCTCCAAACCGACATCCGGGGAGAACGTTATATCCTCAACGGCGACAACTGGTCCTGGCGACACCTTTTTGAGACCATGGCCAGGGAATTCGGGAAGAAACCACCCACCCGCGAAGCCACCCCGTTCCTGTCCGGCATCGCCTGGCGCGCAGAGAAGGTCAAATCCCTCCTCACCGGGCAGAAGACCTTACTTACGCGCGAGAGCGCACGGGTCGCCGCCAGTAAAACATTCTTCAGCAACAATAAGATCCTTCGCCTGCTCCCCGATTTCCGCTTCACCCCCCTGGAAGAGACGATCCGAACAGCATGCCGCAACTACCTGCAAACCACGCAGCCCTGACTGCAGCGCTGACCGCACCCTTGACTACACGCCCCTGACCACCTACCCCTGCCCGCATCCCACCCGAAGTCAGATTTTAAAATTCCACACAGGTTGGCTATCTTAACAGCACAAAACGATATCCATGATGCGGCCCTTTATTCTATCCTCCCTATTACTGCTTTTTTCCATCTCCGCCTTCTCCCAGCAAAAAACCTTCTCCGTGGACGGCAAAGTCGTCGATACCACCGGCCAACCTCTCGCCGGCGCATCCGTCTTCTGCCAGAATACCACCATCGGGACCTTGTCCAAAAACGACGGCAGCTTCCACCTCCGCCTCGCCAATGGCGGTTATGATCTGATTGTCTCTTTCACCGGCTTCCAGACCGAATCCCGGCGGATCGGCAAGGACCACAAGGAAACCGACACCCTTCAGATCATCCTGAAACCCGTGGACAAAAGCCTGGAACAAGCCGTTGTCACCGGCAGCGCCGAAGTCGCCGACGGCTGGGAAAAATACGGCCAGTTCTTCCTGGATAACTTTATCGGCACCACCCCCAACGCAGCCCAATGCACCCTCGAAAACAAAGAGGCCCTGCATTTCTACTTCTATAAGAAACGGAATAAACTGCGGATCAAGGCGACAACCGAACTGCTCATCGACAACAACGCGCTGGGCTATAAGATCAAATACCAGCTGGACTCCTTCGTCTATGAATACAACACCAATGTCTGCACCTATACCGGCTATCCCCTCTTCGAAGAAATGCAAGGCACCCCTGAACAACAGGACACATGGAAACAAAACCGCCTATACTCCTATGCAGGGTCCAGACTTCACTTCATCCGCAGCTGGTACGACAGTACCCTCGACGACGAAGGATTTGTCCTGGAAATGGTGGACAGCAGCGACAACGATAAAATGAAACGGATCACCAACCCTTATGACCCAAAATATTACGCGGTCGATAGCGGCGACGTAGAGATCAGCATCCAGGGAAGGCTCCGCGTCAGCTATAAGAACGAACCGCCGGACATGAAATACCTCCAGGAACATAAGTTCCCCCTGAATACACCCGTCCAGATCTCCGCGATAGATATCGTCAACGGTTTCGTCATCGAGGAGAATGGCTATTTTTACGAACAATCGGATGTCACCAATATGGGGTATTGGGCATGGAAAAAGGTGGCTGAGCTGCTGCCCCTCGACTATCTGCCTAACCCATGACCCTTCGCCACAACTCCGGGATCCGCTTGACCCAAACCAGTTCCTTCATTTTTATCTTCGCTTCTTCCACGGGCGTGCCGAAATAGGTCTTTCCGCCTTCCAGCGAAGCAGGCACCCCGCTTTGTGCATAGACCACTGCATTGTCCCCGATCGTAAGGGTCTTGCTGACCCCGACCTGACCCCAAAGGATCACCCCGCTCCCGATCTCCACTGCACCCGCAATGCCGACCTGGCCCGCAAACAGGCAATTTTTACCGGTCACCGTATCATGCCCTATATGGATGAGATTGTCCAGCTTGCTTCCTGCACCGATCACCGTATCGTGAGTTACCCCCCTGTCGATGGTACAGCCCGCACCGATCTCGACATAGTCCCCGATCACCACCCGCCCGCAGCTTTCCATTTTCCGGTACCAGACCTCCCGATCCTTCTTCCCGTTGTAATAGAAGGCATCGGACCCGATAACCGTACCCGCCTGGATGATGACATGATCGCCGATCACCGAGTAGTCCAGGATCGTCACGTTGGGATGGATCATACAGTTCTTTCCAACCTTCACATGATGCCCGATGAACGCATTCGGATAGATATACGTGCCCTCCCCGATAACAGCAGAAGAGCTGATCATCCCGGTTGCCGGCTCGAACGGCCGGAAATGCCGAACGATCTTCAGATAGGCATCGAAAGGGTGGTCCACTACCAGCAAAGCCTTGCCGGGTGGGACTTCTACCACTTTATTGATGATGACGAAACTCGCTTCGGACCGGATACAGGATTCATAATATTTCGGATGATCGACGAATACCAGGTCACCCTTTTCAACTTTATGGATCTCGTTGATACCCGTTGCCTGACCATCTTTATTGCCGATCAGCTCAGCCCCCAGGAACCCGGCCAGCCACTGAACAGACACGGGAGAAGGAAATTGCATGACTATGAATTTGCGCGAAGTTAACCCCGAAGAAGCCTCCGATCGTCGTCCTTTTCCACAGGGCAAAAAAAAATGTGAATAAAAATTATTGGAAAATTTTTTCAGATAGAGAAAATTATTTTTAATATTGTGTAGGGAAATTGTTTTCCCGGTACTTACTAACCCATCCATATATTGAAGCCCGGTGTTTTCACCGGGCTTTGCTTTTAAACCAACCGGTCACAACAAGCACAACAAATCGCTGGAACGTGCATCAATACTACATCATATACAAACCCTTCCAGGTGCTCTCGCAATTTTCTTCGCAGGACGGCAAGCCGGCATTGAAAGATCTCTTCTCCCTCCCGACCGATATCTATCCCGTCGGCCGGCTGGATTTCGACAGCGAAGGACTATTGATCCTGACCAATGACCCGCGGTTGAACCACCGGCTGCTGGACCCCGCCTTCGCCCACGAACGGGAATATTGGGTTCAAGTGGAAGGAACCATAAGCCCCCACGCGCTCCGCCGACTGGAAAATGGCGTTACCATATCCATCGATGGTAAAGCCTATACCACCCGCCCCGCCAAAGCCCGATCGATCACTCCGGCCGTACCGGACAGGAAGCCGCCGATCCGTTATCGCGCACACATCCCCACCAGCTGGATCAGCCTGACCCTGACCGAAGGCAAGAACCGTCAGGTACGCAAGATGACGGCCCAAACCGGATTTCCAACTTTGAGACTGATCCGTTACCGGATCGAAAAGATCACCATCGAAGGGTTGCAGCCGGGCGAAATGAGGGAAATCCGGATGGAAGACATTACCTTGCCGTAAAAAATAGTACACTATGCTCAAATCGATGACCGGCTTCGGTCGTGCCGAACAGGCAGTAGGCGATAAAACATTTCTCGTAGATGTCAAATCACTGAACGGCAAGCAATTCGAATTGCAGTTGAAACTACCCGGCTTCCTGAAACCCTTCGAATTCTCCATCCGGAAGATCCTGTCCGAAAAATTGGGCCGGGGCTCGCTGGACTGTACCATCAGCCTCAAACAAACCGGCAACGCTAAACCGGTCACCATCAATACCGACCTGGCCAAAGCCTACTACTCCGCGCTGGCCGGCCTCTCCGATGAACTGAAACTCGACCCCTCCGGCATCCTGAGCACACTCCTCAAACTTCCGGAAGTCATAACACCGACCGGCGATACCCTCACCGATGCCGAATGGCAGGAATTCGAAAAGGTCATCCTTGCAGCCATCGACGACCTCAACGCCCACCGCCTCAACGAAGGTGCCTCGCTCGAAGTCGACCTGCTGCTCCGGATCGACAATATCCTCCGCCACCAGGAAGATGTCGTCCGCCTCGAACCCTTGCGCCAAACCAGGATCCGCGACGGCCTGAAGAAATTGCTGGATGACCAGGTCGGAAAAGATAACTATGACCCAAACCGACTCGAACAAGAGCTGATCTACTATATCGAGAAGATCGATATCAGCGAAGAACAGGTGCGGCTGAAAAACCACTGCGACTATTTCCGGTCTGTCCTCCTCGAACCCGAAGAAAGTAAGGGAAAGAAACTCTCCTTCATCCTCCAGGAGATCGGGCGCGAGATCAATACCACCGGCTCCAAAGCCTATGATTCCACCATCCAGCAATGCGTCGTATTGATGAAGGATGAGCTCGAAAAAGCAAAAGAACAGGTTCTGAATGTATTATAAGTTGCTACCTTTATATAAATTTCGATTCCTTGAAAAATAGCATTCGCCTCCTGGTCATAGCCGCCTCTATTCTGTGGACCTCCTGCTCCCTCCCTTCCGATGTCTTCGAGAAGGATGTTACCCTCCCCGGTCAGGAATGGCAAAGCAACTTTCACCCTACCTTCAGCTTCGATATCAGCCGCCAGGATACCGCCAATCTCTATAATATCTACCTGGTCCTGCGCCATACCGACGCCTATAATTATGATAATATCTGGATCAGGGGAAGTGTCAGACAGCCGGGCGACAGCACAATCCGCAGTGAACGCTATGACCTCTCCCTGGCAGACAACCAGAAAGGTTGGACCGGCAGCGGTATGGACGATATCTATGAACACCGGATCGAGATCCAGCACCTGACCAAATTCAACCGCCCGGGTACCTACTCGTTCACCCTGGAACAGATCATGCGGGAAGATCCCCTGAAGCATGTCCTGAACATCGGCGTCCGCATCGAGAAGGTCCCGGCCCTTTAAGTATGTCGCTATTGAATATGTCGTTATTCAAAAAGAAAAGACTGGCCATTGCATCGACCGTCTATTGGTTCCTGCTGGTTTACAGCATTACCGACCTGGGGTGGTGGTTTATCGCCCTCGAGAAAACGAACCACCGCATAACCGGCTATCGGCTGCAACAGTTGAAACCGGACCAGCCGGATTACGCCGCCCAACGGACCGCTATCCTCACCGAAGAAAAAAGACAGACATTCGGCTATATCGGTGAAGGCAGCACTTTCCTGTTCCTTATCCTGCTGGGCGCCATCTACGTCTACCGCGAAGTACGCCGCCAGATCCGGTTCCAGCAACAGCAACAAAACTTCATGATGGCCGTCACCCACGAACTGAAAACCCCGATCGCCGTCACCAAACTCAACCTCGAAACCCTCCGAAAATACCGCCTCGACGAAGACAAGCAACAACGGGTGATCCAGGCCACCATCCAGGAAACCGACCGGCTCGATTCCCTGGCTAACAATATTCTCGTCGCCTCACAGCTGGAAGGCGGCGACTACGTCCGGACAAAGGAGATCCTGGACCTTTCGCAACTTGCCGAACAATCCGTTCGAGACTATCGCCACCGCTTTCCCGAGCGGGAATGGATAGACCACATCCGACCAGGCTGTACGATAGCCGGCGACCCCTTCCTAATCCACCTGCTTATCAACAACCTGCTGGACAACGCCCTCAAATATTCGCCGAAAGAGGGCGCAGTTACCCTGACCCTGACAAAAGAAGGCGCCCATACCCTCCTGGCCATAAAAGACAATGGCCCCGGTATCCCGGACGAAGAAAAGAAGAAGATCTTCAGGAAATTCTATCGCACCGGCCGGGAAACTACCCGTCAAACGAAAGGTACCGGCCTGGGTCTCTATTTATGCCGCAAAATTGCAGCCGACCACAAGGCCTCCATCAAAGTAGCTGACAATTCGCCAACCGGAAGTATTTTTACGGTAGTATTCTGACCATATGAGCCCACAAATATCCATTCTGCTGGTAGAAGACGAAGAGAACCTTCACGAAGCCCTTAAGCTCAATCTCGAATTGGAAGGGTACGAGATCACGTCGGCCTATGACGGCACCGGCGCCCTGCGAGCTATCCAGTCGGAATATTTCGACCTCATTATCCTCGATGTCATGCTGCCCGGCATGGATGGCATCAGCGTCACCGAGACTATCCGCGTTCAGAACAACGACGTCCCCATCCTCATCCTCAGCGCAAAGAACGCCAGCGCCGACCGCGTCCTGGGCCTGCGTAAAGGTGCAGACGATTACCTGACCAAACCATTCAATCTCGAAGAGCTCTTGCTTCGCATCCGGAAGCTGATCGAAAAAAGCAGGAAAATGCAGGATAAGGACAGCTACGGCGAACAATACTCCTTTGGAAAGAACAGCATCGACTTCAAAGCCCAGGAGGCCGTCACCAAAGACGGTCAGCGCATCCAGCTGAGTAAGAAAGAAGCCATGCTGCTGAAGCTGCTCATCGAAAACCGCAATGAAGTGGTCACGCGGGAGAAGATCCTTCAGGCCGTGTGGGGATACAACGTCTATCCCACGACCCGCACCATCGACAATTTCGTGCTTAATTTCCGCAAATACTTTGAGGACGACAGCCGCCATCCCAAATATTTCCATTCCGTCCGGGGAGTAGGCTATAAGTACACGGAATAGGCGCAAATCGAAGCCCGTCCGGTACCCGGCGCCCATAACGCCAGCCTCACACCGTCCGGCGCCTGTCACGCCAGCCTGTCCAGCACCCATTCGGCCTGCCGTAACAATTGCTGCATGTTATAGGCGTCATACGCCGGCGTATAAAGATTCATCTCACATTCATTCAATAGATTCTCCAGCGAAACGATCGACGGCCCATCCCAGCCCCGAAGTTCAAGCTGCGCGATCACATTGTGCTTGTTGAGTTCGCTGGACGGCAGGTCGACCTTCTTTGCGATCGACTTCCAAAGCGCCCGGTTGACCTCCCGGTAAAACGCCTTGTAATCGCCGTTGTCAAAGTATTCCCTGGCCTCACCCAACGGATCCGGTGCAGGCGCCGCCGGAACATACACCGCCGTGGACGATGGCGCAGCGGACTCCGGTTTGGCGGCGACAGATTTGGCGGCATCTGATCTGGCGGCGTCTGGCTTGACGGACCCGGACATTGCCTGCAGTTCCGGTTCAGCCCTGTTCTTCTTTCTGTTCAACCGCCACCAGACCCACAATACACCCAACCCAAACAAAACAGCGAGTATCATTTCCAAAAGACCCCTCAGAAATCCTCCCAGCCTGTCGCCCGTCGATGCCGAAGCAACCGCAGCCACCGGCGAAGCCGGCCGTGACTGCCTGGCCGCCGGCGTTACCTGCAGCTCCAGCGGCTCGCTATTCGCCGTCTTGTAAGTCTGGGAAGAAGGATCGAAATAGGAAAGATTGACGGCCGGGATCAAATAATGACCCGCATCCCTGGCCGTGAACATATAATCGAAAGACTTGGTCCCGCTCATGGGAACGACACTCTTGTTCACATCCTCCTTGGCAGTCGGATCAAAGGCATCGATGCCGGCCGGCCAGTTGACCGTCGGCGCCGTCACCACCGGCAGATTACCCTTCCCCCTTACAACGACATGCAGCGTTGCTTCATCCTGCGCCGCCACCGTCTTGTTGGCCAGCGATGCCTCAATGGTAAAACTGCCTACTGCACCATCGAAATCGGCAGGCTTGTTCACTTCCGGCAACGGCTTGACCGTAATGGTGAGCGGCTTGCTATCCAGCGTCACATTCTCGTCGATTGCCGGTCCCGCATTGTCATCACCCGATAACTGATCCAGGAGGTCCTGCAGCCGGTCACCGCTGCGATGCGGCTCCCTCCCTGCTCCACCCTTGATGAAATGCACCGTATTTTGCACCTCCACCGGTTCGAGATCGATGCTGCCGGCCTGGAGTGGGATCAGCTGCGCCTTACGGATGGTATGGACCGTAAATTCTTTGCCATTTACCTTTTCCACCGACACGGCATCCGTACCGGGATCGATCATGTCGTATACGCTGAACCCGTTGAGATAAGGATTTTTTGTAACCCTGGATTCCGCATCGAGCCGGGAATATAATTTGTAAGTAGCCACGATCGGCTCGCCGACATAGCAGGTATTGCGGTCAACCTGTACTTTCACGAAAAGGTTCTTGTGGATCTTTGCCTCTATATTCTCGCCGGGCTTCAACACCTCCTCCCGGTCCACAGCCTCCGGAGCAGGGGGCCCGAATGGATCGGGACCAAAAGGTTGCATCCCCGGAAATCCGCCGCCAAAACCACCGGGATTGGAAGGCGCCGCACCCGTCCCGCCCGGATGAACAGTGACGGCAACATTATTGGATCGCATCTTCTTGCCGTCTACCTCAGCCGTAGCACCGGCAATCGTGAACTTACCCGTATGTGTCGGCTGCAAAACAAAAGAAAGCCCCTTGTACTGGGACATATTCCCATTGATCACACTCATCCCGCTGGACTGGATCGGTCCCTCTACAATATGAAATCCCGGAAAATCAGCCGGCGGGTCGAACTCATCGATCTGCTGCGCATTTTCTACAATAAACTGCACTTGCAGATAGTCCCGCTGCCCCAGCTCCTGGCTGTTGACCACCGTGGTGAATTTCACCTGGCCCACGACGCCGAGGGCCGGCAGCAACGCTATCCAGACAATAAAGAAGGAACGTAGATATAGCTTCATATTACCGGAATACAAATATAGAAGTTTCAGGGATTGTTCAAACCGCTGCCGCCGTTAAAGATCTCCCAATTGGGGGCGCATAACGATCTCCTCCACCGTTGCCTGCAGCGAGAGCCCCGTAGCCGCCACGACCATCCGCGCAATGTCAGCCGCCTCCATAATCCGGTGGGGATCAACCCCGCTGCCCGCCCAGGAATCCGTATACGCAGCGCCGGGGTACACCGCCGTTACCTTGATCCCATGCCCTTTCATCTCTTCGCGGAGATTGGCGGAGAAACCGGCCAGCGCAAACTTACTGATGCCATAGGCGCCCCCATGATGATAGGCTTTGAGTGAAGCGATCGAACAGATATTGAAAATATGCCCCGCCTTCCTGGCCATCATTGCCGGCAGCAGCGCCCTGGTCAGATGATAGGCGCTGTATAAATTGACCGCGATCAACTGTTCCAACACCCCGTCCGCCTCCGAACCCAGACTGCCATAGATAAACTGACCGGCATTATTAACGAGCACATCCACAGCTTCCCCCGATTCCAGCACCCATCGGCCAAGCCCCTTTGCCTGTTGCCTGTCGCTCAGGTCCGCAGCCTTCGACCGGATAGTAACCGCCGGATACCGGTCCCCTAACTCCCTCACCGCCGCATCAAGCGCAACATCGTCCCGCGAGGACAGCACAAGATCATACCCCGCAGCGGCAAACTGCCCGGCAATCGCCTTCCCCAACCCCCTCGACGCACCCGTAATGATACTGGTCATAATTCATAATTTAGCGGCATGCAATATAAACACCTTTTTTTCGACCTGGACCATAC
>DATJMG010000132.1:0-5169 GCA_035508835.1 Puia sp. | reverse complement strand
CCTACGATTGAGCGACCAAATGACGATTGAAAGGGAATTCGGAAACCTCCTCGCCATTCCTGATAATTATCCCAAAATAGTCGTTAGCGAAGATCAATTTTCCGGAAATACTTACGAAGGCATCAGATACATGCACATCAGGCAGTTTCTTACCCAATTCTCCTGATCAACCACAACACCAACGACAACACCACACTCGCCAGCAGCATCGTCGTGATCGGAATATAAAGCCTGAATCCCGGCCGCTCCACCCGGATATCCCCCGGCAGCCTTCCGATCCAACCCAGCTTGTCGTGGAAAAAGTAAATGACGATCCCTATCACAACAAGGGCTACGCCCACAACGAGTATATACAAACCCAGATTCCTGTTCATGTAATAAAGGTACCCCTACCTTTGCAAAAAAACTTCATGGAATACAGACAACTGGGCGGTATCCGCATCCCCGTACTCAGCTACGGCACCGGCACCTTCGGCGGCGGCACGGAATTCTTCAAAGCCTGGGGCAATACCCAGGTGGAAGAAGCCACTGCCCTCATCGATCAATGCCTCGAAGCCGGTGTCAACCTCTTCGACACCGCGAACGTCTACAGCATCGGCGCCGCCGAACAGATCCTGGGTCAGGCTATCAAAGGCCGCCGCGACAAACTCCTCATCTCCACCAAGGCCACCTTCCCCATGTCCGGCGAAGTCAACGACTTCGGGTCCTCCCGCCTCTTCCTCCTTAAGGCTTGTGACGAAAGCCTCCGCCGGCTCGGCACCGATCATATCGATATCTATCATATGCATGGCTTCGACGCCAACACTCCCGTCGATGAAACCCTCAAAGCACTCGACCATCTTGTCTCCGCCGGAAAGGTACGCTATATCGCCTGCTCCAATTTTTCCGGCTGGCATCTCATGAAGTCTTTGACCATATCGGAGCGATACGGCTGGTCAAAATACATTGCCCATCAGGCCTACTATTCTTTGCTTCACCGGGACTATGAATGGGAACTCATGCCCCTGGCCATCGACCAGCATGTCGGCACGATCGTCTGGAGCCCCTTGTCCAGCGGCAAGCTCACGGGCAAGTACCGCCGCGGCAAGCCGCTTCCAAAGGACGCCCGCGTCGCCCAGGGCGGAAACCCCGTTATCGGCGTCGATTCCGATGACGAACGGCTTTATGCCATCGTGGACGTCCTCGATCAGATCGGTAAGGAAACCGGCAAGACCCACGCCCAGATCTCCCTCAACTGGCTCCTGCAACGACCCACCGTCGTGAACCTCATCATCGGTGCGCGCAACACTGAACAGCTAAAGGAAAATCTCGGCGCCGTCGGCTGGAACCTCAGCCTTGACCAGGTCAGGCGTCTCGATGCAGCCAGCGAAACCCTGCCCGCATATCCCTACTGGCATCAGCGGCAATTCCCGATGCTCAACGCTGCACCGCAGTTATACCCGACAGCTTGAGTCGCCGCCCGGCAGCGCGGTGCCACTGGCCACCTGCCCGGCACGCCTCAAATAGTCAAAATAACGTTAAAACCCGCAGAAGAGGCGTCAAAATCAAAAATACGATTGCCTTCGTATATCAAAACTACAAATTTATGCGACACGTCATCTTCATCCTCCTGGTATTCACCACCTTTACTATCCACGCTCAACCCCGTATCGGCTATATTAGTATGTCGGAGCTGATCCAGGCCATGCCGGAATACAAAGAGGCCGACAGCGCCATGAACAACTATCAAAACGCCCTCTCCGAGCACTACCAGGACATGGTAAAGGAATTCAACGAGAAAGACAGTATCCTGACTTCACCCGATACCATCCGGATGACTCGAGAACAACTCGAAGTCAGTAGAAGAGCAGCGGGAGAATTATACAACCAAACCCAGGCTTTTTCGCAACAGATCACTCAACTCCTGCAACGCAAGCAGGACGAACTGCTCGCCCCGATCCGGAAAAAAGCAAACGACCTGATCTGGCAACTGGCCAGGGAACACGGCTATACCTATGTGTTATTGAAAGAAACCATCGCCGTCTACCCCCTGACCGATGACCTCATGCCATATGCCAAACAAAAGCTCGGCCTGAAATAGACTGAAACGGACCAAGCTCTCATCCCCGCTTCTTTTTCTTCTTCCCCATTCCCGCCGCCGCAGGCGGCGCAGGCACCCTTATCCACCGCTTCGCGATCAGCGTGCCGCCCCGCGTATCACATGGATCCTCATCCATGACCAATATCAACGTATCATCCCTGATCCGCACATGATACGTCCCCGCCAGATCCGCACACATATTCACACCCCCATAATCATGCAACGTCAACACATCACTGGTCAGCTTGAACGTCGATTGCAACAACGCTGCTCCCGTGCTCGTCGTAACAGCCATACTGTCGGCCCCAAAGGTCACCTCGATCGTATCCGTAATCGGCAAATAATACGTCTTCCACTTCGTATGCAGCACCGACTTCGAACCCGAATCCGACTTCACGACCGGACCCGGCTGCACACCGGAACCCGGCCGCGCCTGCGACTGTCCATACGCGCGCGCCATCAACCCCATCAACCCGCAGAAAACAAGCAGGATAAATAACCATCTCATAACGACAAAGTTAGGGAAAGGCTGCCAACCGCATAAAACGCCAACCGCATGAAACGCCGTATATTTACGCCAATGACCCGTCCCATCTCCATAGAGGAACTACCGGGCCTCCCGGCAACCATCCCCGTGGCCGACGTCCGCACCCCCGCGGAATACACCCACGGCCATATCCCCGGTGCCGTTAACCTCCCCCTCTTCACCAACGAAGAACGCGTCCAGGTTGGAACCACCTACAAACAACAAGGCCGCGAAGCCGCCATCCTTCTTGGGTTCGACCTTACCGGCCAAAAGTGGTCCGGATTCATCCGCCAGGCCTTACAGATCGCGCCCCAAAAAAAGATCGCCCTCCACTGCTGGCGCGGCGGGATGCGCAGCGCCGCCATGGCCTGGGCCCTCGACCTCTATGGCTTCGAGGTCTATACCATCCGCGGCGGCTACAAGTCTTTCCGTCACTGGGCCCTCCGGCAATTTCAGCGCCCTTATCCGCTATCCGTCATCGGCGGCATGACCGGCTCAGGCAAGACCCGCGTCCTGACCCGATTGAAAACCTGCGGCGAACAAACCATCGACCTCGAAAACCTCGCTCAACACCAGGGCTCGGCCTATGGCTCGCTCAACCGCCTCATCCAACCCACCCAGGAACAATTTGAAAACGAGCTCGCTGTCCTGCTGGCAAAAACAGACCTCCAGCGGCCCATCTGGATCGAAGACGAAAGCCAGAATATTGGAAAATGTCTCCTCCCCAAGCCGCTCTTTACACAGCTACGCGATGCACCGCTCTTTGACCTGCAAGTGCCGGAAGAAGACCGCATTGCCGCATTGCTGGCGGAATATGGCGGCCTCGACAAAGATTTCCTGATCGGGTCGACCGAACGCATCGCCCGACGACTCGGCCCCGAACAAGCAAAGGCCGCAATCACCGCGATCCGGGAAGACCGAATGGCCGACTTCATCCGGCAGGTATTGGTCTATTACGACAAAACGTATCGTAAAGGCCTCGTCACCCGCAACCCCAACAATATCATCCCGATCGTCGCACCCAACGATGACCCCGAAAGGAACGCCGAACAACTGCTGTCCATCGCCCGTAATACTATCCCCGCATGAACACGAACATTCAGCTGACAAAATATTCCCACGGCGCCGGCTGTGGCTGCAAGATCTCCCCCGCAGTCCTCGACAAGATCCTCCATACCCTGCCATCTTCTACCGACACCTTGCCGAAAGCCGACCCTCGCCTCCTCGTCGGCAACGACACCCGCGACGACGCCGCCGTCTATGATCTCGGGAACGGCCAGGCGCTGATCTCGACGACCGACTTTTTCATGCCCATCGTCGACGACGCCTTCGACTTCGGCCGCATCGCCTCCGCCAACGCCATCAGTGACGTGTACGCCATGGGTGGCCGCCCCATCCTGGCGATCGCCATCCTCGGCTGGCCCGTAGATAAGCTGCCCCCCGAGACGGCCCGTGAAGTCCTCGAAGGCGCCCGCGCCATCTGCGCCGAAGCCGGCATCCCCCTCGCCGGCGGCCACAGCATCGACTGCCCCGAACCCGTCTTCGGCCTTGCCGTCAACGGCATTGTACCGGTCAGCAATATCCGAAAAAACTCCACCGCCACTCCCGGCAGCCTGCTTTACCTCACCAAGCCCCTTGGGGTCGGCATCCTGTCCACCGCACAGAAGAAAGGCCTCCTCGCCCCCGAAGACGCCGCCCGCGCTCTTGCCAGCATGGTTACCCTGAACAAACCCGGCGATCCGCTGGGCCGCATCGACGGCGTCACCGCCATGACCGATGTAACGGGGTTCGGCCTGCTGGGCCATCTGGCCGAAATGTGCGAGGGCAGCGGCGTTGCGGCCATTATTGAATTTGAAAAGGTACCGGTGATCCCCACGTTGAAAACCTACCTCGAACAAGGCTGCATCCCCGGCGGCACCACCCGCAACTGGGCCAGCTATGGCAACAAGATCAGGCTGACCGATGAAACCTGGCGCCTCATCCTCGCCGACCCGCAGACCAGCGGCGGCCTGCTGATCGCGGTTGCTCCCGACGCTGCCGGAGAGGTCCAAAAGCTCCTCCGGGCAAACGGCCTCCCCCCCGAATGCTGCAAACCCTTCGGCCACCTCACCACCCGCAATCCCGATGACCCGGCACTCATCACGGTCAAAACCTAAACCCGATCATGAACTGATAGGCGCGGCATAGATATTCGAATATGGCCGTTGAGGGAGGCGCTGTCGGACAGCCGCCCAGGAGCGGACAATTAGCCGCTGCCGTCTGATCTTCGCGAAGTTTCTTCACCATATACCCTGCGGAAAACAGCACCGCTTTCTTCGAATGATCACCCAGCTTCCATAGATAACCCACCCCGCCGCTCCAATATTCGCCAGAGTGGAAAACACTGTTGAAGCCACTTTCAGGCGTAATCAACGCCCCCGGCGGCCGCTTATACCACGGTAAATTCGTTCCCCCGTCCAGATACAGGTAAAACCAATTCTCTTTTCCGATCGCTATATCCCGCGTAACCGACAAGAACAACGGAACACTTCGGAACCGGTAATAATCCACGCCTGCGCCCAGT
>DATJMG010000131.1:0-5653 GCA_035508835.1 Puia sp. | reverse complement strand
CGACCTCGCCCCCGAGTCGATCATGCGGCTGTCGAAGATCTTACGGTATATGCTGTACGAAGCCGGCGGCTCCTATATCGCCGTCGAACAGGAGATGAGGATCATCGACGATTATATCTGCCTCGAACGATTACGCTATGACGATACCCTAAGGATCAATTTCAACTATGACGTCGAAGACATGCGCCAGGCCCTCCCGCCGCTGCTCCTGATCCCCCTCGTGGAGAATGCCTTCAAACACGGCGCCGCCGAGACGCGATCGCGGCCCTTCGTAGATATCCATCTTTCCATTAACAACCGGAAACTGGCGCTCCTGGTCAGGAATTCCACCGAAGACCATTCCGGGAACGGTCACGTCAAAGAGAACATCGGCCTGTCCAACCTCCGCCGCCAGCTGGAATTGCTGTATACCGACTATGAGGTTTCCGTTCAGCAGCTTCGATCGGAGTTCACCGCCAAATTGACCATCAACCTCGCCAGCCATGTCTAGGATCAGCTGTATCATCATTGAAGACGAGCCCCTCGCTGTAAAGGTCCTGGCGGACTACGTCTCCCAGATCCCCTGGCTCGGGCTGACCGCCACCTTCCGGGATGCGATCCTGGCAACCGATTACCTGCGACAAAATACTATCGACCTGATCTTCCTCGATATCCACCTGCCGAAACTAAAGGGGATGGCTTTCCTGAAAACCCTTGCCAATCCCCCCGCCGTCATCATCACCACCGCCTACCACCAATACGCCGTGGAGGGGTTTGATCTGAACGTGACCGACTACCTCTTGAAACCCATTGAATTTGAACGGTTCGTCATCGCCGTTAACAAAGTCCGCGGCCTTAGACCCGCGTTTCTCCCACCCCCCGCCCACCCGGCCCAACACCCCGACCCTCGCGATTTCATTTTTATCACCGTTCAGAAGCGGAAAGTGAAAATCCTCTTTTCCGAGATCGTTTACATTGAAAGTCAGCGGGAATATATCAGGATCACCACCACCGGCAGTGAATACCTCGCCAAAATGAGCACCCATGAGATCGAAGCCCTCCTCCCCGGCCATCTCTTCAAACGGGTCCACCGCTCCTATATCGTCGCCATCCGCCGGATCGAATCCTATACCGCCGAAATGATCGAAATAAACGGCGCCTCCATCCCCATCGGAAAAGGCTACCGCGACAGCATGGAAAACCTCTAGTAATTTTACGCTGCCCTTTCCCGAAAATTCCACTTCTCCATTTGAATTTTTTGGTATAAATTATGCAATGTTAAACCTGGCCAATTCCTGAAAGTCTTATTGGGTGTCATGCAACCTCCTGTTAAAATAGTCGTCTGCGACGACAACTGGGCAGAGTCGCCGCTTTTTGAATTTACCCTCCGCAATATCGGTATCGAGTATGAATTGGATTGGGTCGAAGACGGCATAGAATTGCTCGTCCATCTGACAACCGCCGAAATCCTCCCCGACATCATCTTCCTCGACGTCAACATGCCCGGCAAATCCGGCATCCAGTGCCTCGAAGAGATCCGGTCAAACCGGAAATGGAACCACATCCCCATTATCATCCAGTCGTTCGCCGGCCCTGCCAGAGATATCGAAGCTGCCTTCTACGCCGGCGCCGACCTGTTTATCCTGAAATCGGATTTTTCCAAAGACTTCCAGCAGACCTTGAAGACGATCCTCCAACGCGATTGGACAACCCGTCCCCGGCCGCGAAAGTCAGCCTTCTTCCTGAGCCCCGGCAATTAACCCTAACTAATCCGGTCCATTTCACTCCCCCTTCGGATTCATCCACACCACCTTCTGCTCCGCCACATGCGGCTGCCCGATGATGTCCCGATACAATTCCGGCCGCCTCGCCTTCCGGTATAACGCCATACAACCGGCATGCTCAAATTGCGCCGCAGCGATCCTGATATTCTCCATGTTATGATTTGTTATACACCTTCCACACCGGATGACGCAACGGAGCCCCCGCATCCGAACAAATAATATGGAAGATCTCCGCCAGCTGCTCCGGCTTCACCCAGCTGTCGAAATCCGCATGCGACATCCATTTCCGGTTATTCGGCGTGTCGATGGTCGAAGGCACCACCACATGCGTCACCACATCCGTCTCCCGGGCATCCGCATTCAGGATCTCGGCCAGCTGGAACAACAATGACTTGCTCAGCGCATAGGCAACCGATGTCTTACCGGCAGAAGGCTCCAGCGCCGGCCGCGCACCGACCAGCACGATCCGCCCCTTCCCCCGCTCGAGCATATGCTTGTAAACCGGCCGGACCGCATAATAGGCCGTCTCGAAATTGATGGCAAACATCGTCTTTACCTCATTCCCTGTCGCATCGGCCACGCCCCCTGCGACATAACCCCCCGCCAGCAGCAGCGCCGCATCGATCCCCTCATAAGTCTGGATCAGCCACGCGATCAGCGTTCCTACCGCCCTTTCATCGGTGAGGTCAACGACCTGCACATCGAGCATCGGATGGCTCTCAGGTTTATTCTTGGCGTTTTCTTCGGAGACCACCGCAATAACCCGGAATCCCCTGTCGAGAAAATAAGGGACAACGACGCTTCCCAGCCCGCCCGTTGCACCCGTAATGAATATAGTTTGTGTACTCATATCAATTCCTTCCCACCATCAATTCCTTCTCACCAGAATTCCTTCCCACCACCATCAATTCCTTCCCACCACCGGGAACGGCGGCCGGACCGGCTCCGTCACCGGATGCTCCGCCAACTGCTGCAACGCCACCTGGATCGCCTTCTCCAATTGCGGGTCATGCCCCTTGATCACATCAGCCGGGTTCTGCTCCACTTCGATATCCGGCGACACCCCCACATTCTCCACGACAAATCCATCCTTCGTCCAAATCCCGACATTAGGCGCCGTCACCAGACCTCCATCTAACAACACCGGATATCCCAGGATACCAACCAACCCGCCCCACGTACGCTTCCCGATCAGGGTGCCGACACCGAACTTATGGAACATCCACGGCAGCATATCGCCGCCGGAACCGGCCGTCTCATCGATCAGCATGATCTTGGGTCCCTGGATCGAAGCAAGCGGGGATTTAAAATCCCGGCCATACCGCGTATGCCAGTTGGCCTGATAAGGCCTCGTCAGCAATTCGATGTAATAATCCGCCAGATCGCCGCCGCCATTGAACCGCTCATCGACGATGATGGCCTGTCTGTCGACCTGCGGAAAGAAATACCGCTTGAAATAATCATGCCCCGCCTGCGCGGTATTGGGAACATAGACATAAGCTACCTTTCCGCCCGTCGCTTCAGTTACTTTTTTGAGATTGCCTTCTACCCAATCCCGGTTGCGGAGCGCATATTCGTTATTCACCGGTACCACTTTTACAACCCTCGACCCACTCATGTCCGGGTTGGGACCGATCGTCAGCTCCACGATCTTGCCGGCCGTATTCTCGAAGAACTTATAGATGTCGTCATCCGCTTTGACCTCCTGGCCGTTCACGGCAAGAATATAATCTCCCACCTTCGCGTTGACCCCCGGTTCGGTCAGCGGCGACCGCAGACTCGGGTTCCAGTTCAATCCGCCATAGATCTTTTTGATCCGGTAACGCCCATTCGCCGTTTCGTAGTCCGCCCCCAACAACCCGCCGTTGACGGTTTTAACCGTAAAAGGATGATCTCCGCCGCTGAGGATGAAATTATGACCGATAGCTAATTCACTTCCCATCCATTGGAGCAGTTGGTTGAGATCATCCCGGCAGGAAACATCGGGAAGAAAAGCGGCATATTTCTTTTTGACGGCCGGCCAATCGACGCCATGCATATTCGGGTCATAGAAATAATCCCTGCTGACCCGCCAGGCTTCATCGAAAATATCGGCCCATTCCGCCGCCGGATCCACCTTTACCTGGATATCCCCGATCGGGACCGGCCCCTTGCCCGGCTCCGGCTTGCCGCCCGCATCGACAACCCACCAGCTGCCCTTCTTTATATACAGCATTTTCTTTTTGTCGGCGGAGAGCAGGTACCAGTCAAGATCCGTAATCTCCTGGTCCTTGCGCTTCTTAAGGTCGTATTTATGCAGCGCGCCGCCTTCACCATTGGTATAGTCGATGTAATAGATGGCATCGTCCTTTCCGACTGTCAGATCCATAAAATCCCCCGCCCTGATCGGAAGGTCTACGATCCGGTTTTGTATCCCGTCCCAATCGATATTGAATCCCTGCGCCTTTTTGTCACCCGCAGCCTTTCCCGTATCACTCGCCGCCTTCTCTTCATCATCCTCTTTGGCAAACGGCGAGATCGTCTCCTTTTGCAGCGTCACCAGGTAAATGGATTCCGTTTTTCGCATATCGATGCTCGATTGATCGAACCAGTTGAGGACCGGGCCGGCATCCGTCGAAGCAAAAAAGTAAAGGTATTTCCCCTGCGGATCGAATTTTGGTTCATCCACCTCACTTAACCCATCGGTCAGGGCATAGGATTTTTCTTCGGCAACCGAGTACAGGAAGATCCGTTTGAACTGGGTTCCCATCACCTTCGTATAAGCCAGCCACTTCGAATCCGACGACCAGTCACTGGCAATATCCCGGTACGCGCCGGGAATATATACTTCATCCGCGTCTATCTTTTTGATCTCCCCGCTCGGGACATCCAGGATGAACAAGGTCCTTGCATTGTCGGCAAAAGCGATCTTCTTACTGTCGGGCGACCATTTCAGATTGGCATAGAACCCCGCCCCCGTCAATTTGATGACCCGTACGGTTCCTTTCCCGTCCTCCGGCTGGATACAAAGCGCATTCTCGCCGGAGGCATCCGAAATATACGCGATGGACTTGCCGTCGGGCGACCACGCCGACCAACCTTCATGCGCTCCAACAGTATTCGTCAGGTTGCGGTAGTCCCCCTTCTCCGCCGGCGCAGTAATAATGTCGCCGCGGTAATCGAATACTACCCGCGCACCGGTTGGCGAAATATCGCCGCGCGCAATATACTGCGGGCCCGAGACAAACCGCGGCCGCAGCTCCAGCAGATCGGCTGCAATCCCGATCGTCAGCTTCTTCCCCGCGCCCGCTCCCAGGTCATACAGGTGGAGATACCCGCTTTGTTCGAACACCAGCTTCCCATCCCGGCCGGACATATTCAGGACCGGGAAGTCCGTGAAATGCGTCAACGCTTTGACCTGCTTCGTGCCGACATCATAGGCATATACATTGAACTCCCCATCCCGGTCGCTGCGGAAGTACACCGTATTGCCCATCCAGACCGGACTCGCATCATTACACCCCGTCGCCGGCTGCGGGATCGCCTCCACCGACATGTCCTTGAACGAGAAGAGCCAGATCTTCGCGATCGACCCGCCCCGGTAGTGCTTCCACTGCCGGAACGCATCCGGGATCGGCGTATAGGCCAACCGGCTGCCGTCAGGGGAATATGCCGCATAAAAAGCATTGGGGATCTCGAGCTCTTTCGCCGGCCCCCCTGTCACCGGGACCGTATATAATTTAAAATACCGGTTCGAGAAACAATCCCGCTGCGATATGAACAACACCGATTTCCCGTCGGGCGTGAAACCCCGGACAGCATCCGCCGCCGGATGCCAGGTCAGCCGCTTGGGAACCCCTCCCTCTACCGGAATGATATAGACGTCCGTATTCCCGTCATACTGCGCACTG
>DATJMG010000130.1:0-10298 GCA_035508835.1 Puia sp. | reverse complement strand
CCCCCCGCCTCCCCGCCTTCAGGCCCCGCCCCCAAAAATTCCCCGCCCCCCAAAAATTCTCAAAAAAAAATTTTGCGCAACCGAAAAGTTGCACGTATATTTGCAACCAAACAGTTGCAAAACCATGCGCCGCGACATCTTTTCCGCCATAGCAGACCCCACCCGTCAGGCCGTATCCAGGCACATCCAAATTCTCGCCGAATGCGAGGCCATCAAAGAACCTATAAAATTTAACGATTATGCGACATCAAGCAATTTTTACAAAGGAACCGGCAAACAAGCAACTCCATGTCACCCGCGCCTACGACGCCCCCCTCGACAAAGTCTGGAAGGCCTGGACCGACCGCGACATCCTCGACCAATGGTGGGGCCCCAGACCCTGGCGGGCAGAGACCAGATCCATGGAATTCAAACCCGGCGGCCGCTGGCATTA
The DNA here is from genome assembly GCA_035508835.1 of Puia sp. Taxonomy (GTDB): domain Bacteria; phylum Bacteroidota; class Bacteroidia; order Chitinophagales; family Chitinophagaceae; genus Puia. The sequence continues at coordinate 9,865 of DATJMG010000130.1, read as the reverse complement.
TTCCATGGTCGGCCCCAACGGGGAGCGTCACTGGTCACTCGTCGAATTCAAATCGATCGATCCCCAGCGCAGCTTCCGTGCTGATTGTGTGTTTTGCGATGAGAATGGCACCCCCGATAACTTCGGACCGCCTATGCACTGGTATGTCGAATTCGCTGCAACGCCAACCGGCTCGAGGATCGACGTAACCCTGACCTTCGATAAGGATGCCGACCTCTGGAAGATCGTTGAAATGGGCTTCGAAGGCGGCTTCACGATTGGTCTCAACCAGCTCGAAGAAATGCTCGAAGAGACACTTGCCCTCTGAATCAGGCTGCCGGCGATTTAGATCTTGTTCAGATCGAACGGCATCCGCCTGATCCGTTTTCCCGTTGCAGCGTAGATCGCATTAGCCAGTGCAGGCGCGAACGGCGGGACACCGGGTTCGCCCACGCCTTTGATCTCTTTTCCGCCATCGGCGAGGATATGCACCTCGACCGGTGGCATTTCATTGATGCGTACTACCGGGTTATTGTGGAAATTCGTTTGCTCGGTTTGACCGTTCCTGAATGTAATCCCGTTCTTCGTTGCGGCGCTTAGCGCCATCGTCGCCGCCCCTTCTATCTGCAAAGCGGTCATATCCGGGTTGACGACGGTCCCCAGGTCGATCACCGAATAGACCTTTTCGATCTTGACGCCGCCGTCCTGACTTGAAACCACCACGACATACCCGGCCAGACCTGCAAAAAACTCGTATTGAGCAACACCCCTTCCCCAACCGGCCGGCAGCGGCTTATCCCAGCCGGAGACCTCCTTCAGTTTCTGCAACACCTTTTTCGTAGCCGAGTCTTTGGTCAGCAGCGTCTCCAGTCGATAGGCCATCGGATCCCGTTTGGCGCTCACCGCCATTTCGTCAATGAAACATTCATGCGCAAAGGCAAGCGTCGAGCTCGTTACCGATCGCCACGCGGCCAGCGGCACCTGGATCGGCACAAACACATATTCATTCCTCATGTTCGGCAATTCATATTTCTGCGTGCTGATCCCTTCCGTCATATCCGAACTTTCGCCTGTTTCATCCTTCTTCTCATCCATCGTGGACTCGATCGACGGCCCGATGACCTTATGCTGAAAAGCCATTGGCTTGCCGTCAGCCGACAATCCGGCTTTCATGGCGGAAAAAGTGAGCGGCCTGAACGGGCCCAGCTGGGTGTCGTCTTCCCTCGTCCAAACCACTTTAACCGGGCTTCCCGCCGATTTGGCGAGTTGCGCAGCTTCGGTGGCGAAATCGGGGTATAGCCGCCGGCCAAAACCACCGCCGTTGAACAGAATGTGCACTTTGATCTTCTCCGCCGGAATCCCGAGGGTCTTCGATAGTTCATCTTTTACCAGGTCCGGTCCTTGCGCGGAGACCCAGATCTCCACGGCGTCCGCCGCTGTCCACTGCGCGACGCAATTCATCGGCTCCATCGGCGAATGCGAAACAATGGGCGTTTCATAGAATGCCTCCACTTTTACCGGCGCCGCGGCAAACGATTTTTGAAAGTCGCCGTCATTATGCACCACCTTCCCGGCTTTCCCTGCCATCTCGCGCAGGCTTTGCTCATAATCATTCGAATTGAATTTTTCCAGATCGCCATTGTCCCACTTAGGGCTCAGTGCCAGCCTTCCCTGCCGCGCCGCCCAATAGTTGTCCGCTATCACCGCTACCGCATCGTATTTATTTTTTCCAAGCATCCGCTGGAACCGGATGACCTTCCGGACACCCGTTATCTTCATCGGGGCGTTTTCATCGAAGCTAACCAGCTTCCCGCCAAATACGGGATTATGCTCAACGGAAGCATACAGCATGCCGGGTACTTCCACGTCTATGCCGTAGACCGCCCTGCCGGATGATTTCAAAGGAACATCAGGCCGCGGATAATTCTTCCCCAGGATCTTGAAATCTTTGGGGTCTTTCAACACGGGATTTTGCGGAACGGGCAGCTTTGACGCCGGCTCGATCAATTCCCCGTATCCCATTGTCTTGCCCGACGGCCGGTGAATGACTTTGGCATCTTCTGCATAACACTCCGCTGCCGGCACCTTCCAGCCCCCTGCCGCCGCCGCGATCAACATGGACCTGGCGGCAGCGCCGACTTTTCGTAAGTCCAGATAATTCCCCCGGACCGAAAAACTGCCCCCGGAAGTCTGCATCCCGAACTCCTTTTCACCGCCTGTCTGCACGATATTCACGCCATCCAGCGGCACTTCCAGCTCTTCGGCGATCAGCGACGGCACCGATTGGTAGGTCCCCTGACCCATATCGGGCTTGGGGTTCATCAGGGTTATTTGCCCTGACTTTTCTATAATGACATACGGCGTGAGATGGAACGAAGGAGACGATCCCCCGACAGCAATCGTTTTCTTCTTATCCGGCCCGCAGGAAATGCCGATGATCAGCGCGGCGCCGCTCAACCCGGAAATTTTCAGGAAATTACGCCGGTCGATCCCTGATTGCCTTTTCGGCCGGATTAGTTTATCAACCAATAGCTGCGACATACTAGTATATTTAAAAGTTACATCATCCCCGCCCGCTGCCCCGTTACATCATCCCGGCTGACCGCCGTTACATCATCCGGCACGCCTCCCGTTACATCATCTCCGCTGCCCGATGGATGGCCTTGCGGATGCGCGAATAAGTCCCGCAGCGGCAGATATTGCCCGCCATGGCGGCGTCGATATCCGCGTCCGAAGGTTTTGGATTGGTTGTCAAAAGCGCCACCGCCGACATGATCTGCCCGGATTGACAATAGCCGCATTGCGGCACCTGCAGCTCGATCCATGCCTTTTGAACGACATGATCGATGTTTTCAGAAATGCCTTCGATCGTGGTGATATTCCTTGCTCCCACGGCGGCCGAAACCGGCAGCGTGCAGGACCGCATCGCCGTCCCGTCGAAGTGAACGGTACATGCCCCGCATAGGGACATGCCGCACCCGAACTTGGTTCCCTTCAGCCCGATCACGTCCCGCAGGACCCACAGGAGGGGCATTTGCGGATCTACGTCCAACGCGTAGCTTTTATTGTTGACGGTAAGATGGATGGATGCCATAACGGATAATTTTGGTCCCCTGAATTTACAATATTTTTTTCACCCGATGATACATGGGAAAAAGGGGAAGGGGCATGATCCGGATTCAGGCAACGGCCGCTTCCATGGCCTGTTCGATTTCGACCGGTTCGCTATTTGCCCGCTTCATTAATTCCGCGGCCAGCTGCCGATAATCCTTGGCGCCGTTCGAGCTCCGGTCGAAGCTAAAGATATCCTTACCTGCTTCCTGTGCTTTGGCCAATTGGATATTGGTACGGATGACCGTCTCGAAGACCTTGCCTTCGAACTTCTCCTCCAGCTGTCTTTTTACGCCCGCATTCATTTGCTTGCGCTCGTCGTATTTGGTCATGACCATGCCCATCAGCTCCAGCCGCGGATTAAGCTTTTTTCGAATGACGTCGAATTGCCGCATGAATCCGTATACTCCCTTCAGCGGCAGGAACTCGCCCGGCAGCGGCAGCATGACATAATCGCTGGCTACCAGCGCATTCACCGTAAGCAGGCTGATGGCATGCGGGCAATCGATAAAAATGTAATCATATTGATCCGTCAATGGTTTCAGCAGATCGCTGATCAGGTATTCCCTGCCCATAAGACCAGCCATCTCCAGCTCAACGATTGCCAGATCGATCGAAGCCGGCACCACGTCGATCCCCGCAGCCGTAGCAACGACCGCGTCCGACAACCGGCCTCCTTCCTGCAGGATCTCCTTCTTCAATTCAGAATACAGATTGAACCGGGGCTCATCTTCAATGCCAAGGGACTGGGAAAGATTAGCCTGCGGATCGGCGTCCACCAACAATACTTTTTTTCCTTGCCGGGATAAGGCAGCTCCTAAATTAAGTGCAGTCGTCGTCTTGCCCGACCCACCCTTCTGAATAGCAATCGAAATAACTGACATGTTCTGTTGTTTTAGTTTAATGCCCTTAAAAGTAGGCATCGTTGCTCTCACAGGGCAATTTAGTTCCTCACCGTTGTGGATTACTCGGGGGATCCCTTTCAAAAAAAAATTTGCGAAACCGATTGGCTGCGCGTATATTTGCAACCAATCGGCTTCTTATCTATGAGACGAGACATTTTTCAAGCCATTGCAGACCCCACCCGACGGGCGATCCTCGTCCTGATCGCCATACAGGCAATGACCCCCAGCGCCATTGCCGGGCACTTCGACATTACCCGGCAGTCCATATCCAAACATTTGCGCATCCTGGCCGAATGCGACCTCCTTGCACAAAAACAGGAAGGGAGGGAGATCTTCTATGAACTGAAAATCGATAAACTGAAAGAGATCGATACCTGGCTGGCCCAGTTCAGGAAGATAACAGAAGAAAGATTCAAACAGCTCGATCAAGTATTGTTCACCATAAAAAATAAAAAAAAATGAGCCTGCAATTTGATTTCATCGTTGACAAAGAAAAGAAAACCATTCACGTTACCCGCGAATTTGCAGCCGACCGCGATATCGTCTGGGACGCCTTTACAAAAGCGGAGATCCTGGAGCAATGGACTGCGCCAAAACCGTTCAGGGCCCATATAAAAGAGATGGATTTCCGGGAAGGCGGCCGTTGCCTGACTGCCATGATCTCCCCCGACAATGTCTCCCGGTGGTCTTTGGCTGAATATATCAAGATCGATCCCAAGTCCAGCTTCTCCTCAAGGAATTCCTTCTGCGATGAGAACGCAAATCCCCTTAATAATGGTTTTTCAATAACGACGACTTCCTTCACCCCGGGAATGGACAAAACCACGGTTCACATCGAAAAAATATTTAATGACCTTGCCACAGTCGAAATGATGGTCGCAGGGGGCTACAAGGAAGGTTTAGAGATGGGAATGAATAACCTCGACGAGTATTTGCGTACCGCAGTCATCACATCAAAGACCCCTAATGCCAACCATACCATTTGATAGGAAAAGAAAAGGCCTCAAAATCGGAGCAAAAATCTCCCTGGTTACTTTATCTCTTTACATAATCGCGCAACTGGCGTCAGCATTCCAGACCAGATCCCGGCTGCCAAGCCCCCTGATTCCGGCAAGCGTCATTTGGGCGATAAACAAACAATTCGTATTTATCGCCTTAGTCGCGTCAGTCGCAAACGTCGGCGCATTGCTGCTCTATTTTTTCGAACGATATTTGATGGTCATTTTCTTAACAGTAGTTAGCCTGATTATTAGCAGGTACATCTACATTTGAAGCGGAATCAAATGAATTTTCGATATGACTCGTTTAGAAAGGTTAGGAGTATTTGGATCTTAACCTCAAACCCTCAAATTCCTTGGACGCTTATTAAAGGGATGCGAAATAGATTGATCCATGAATATTTTGGAACCGATCTGCCATTAGTCTGGAACACAAATGGACGAATATCGAACCGTGGATTGGGCGACGACTTGAGAATGTTCGCAGCACTATTGACTATTGATTAATAATTTATATTTCATTGGCATTTTTAGTAAATTAGAGCGAAATTTATTGCAATGAATACAGTAAACATTGAAAACAAAGAATATGTAGTCCTTCCGAGGAAAGAATATGAGGATCTTCGGACCAAGGCCACCATCAAGGCAGTAGGCGCCAAAAAGCTAACAGTTGCCGATGGCAAGAAGTTGGCTTACAAACTTATTGATAAATGGGCAAAAGGAAAGTAACGATTCTTGAACCTGCCGTTGAAGAAGTTGCCCGCATAGCATTATTTATAGAAGGAGAAGGCCTACCCAAGACTGCAAAGAAATTCGTGATGACGCCTTTGCCTTTTTCGCTTCCCTCTCAGATGACCGTATTATCCATCGACCTTGCAAGCATCCTCCTGCTTGGAAAACGCTAAATCTCAGGTGCATTAATTTCCGCAAAAAGTACGTTGTATCCTATCTTGATAACAAGAGTGAAATAATTGTTTGTGAATTTGCCTTGCAGAAAAATTTGAAATAGCCAGTCGTAAGCGGCGCCTCTCCCTCGTTGTTTTGCCTGATAATCGTTGCCCAACCTGGATTATCTCCGGTCTGCTATCGTAGGCCTCCGCTGGTCCGGGCCCGTGGTTGCCCTTACTGTACAGAATTTGAGCCGGTTCACTGAGGACTTGCATACGTTACTCCGAAACTTTCTTTAAGGTTCGAGCGGAATACCGACGGAAGCTACGCTTGGGGTAAGCGCAACACGTACATCAAGGAATTGGAGGATTTGGACATCGATGTTCCCGATCTTTTGCTTGGAACCAGCCTACAAATCGACAACCCAGCGGAAAATCACTATTTTGGAGCAGTTCACTGTCAGCCGAATTACCTGTACATCTGTTGTTTTGAAAAGATGGGGAGCGTTTATTCCGTATCCATCCAAAGTCGAAGCCCTGTACGGTTCGGTGAAGGAGGTTCTACTGAAATAGATATCGTCAAACGGGGCGATTCAATGGTGGTAAAGCAGTATTTCAGTAATTCGATAAATTAGATTTGGCCTATGGCGGTTCACTGGCTTTTGTCCATCTCTGCCTTTAAGTCGTCGAGCGTTTTGAGACCGTTCTCGCCCTGGAAAAAGCCTAAGTTCTTGAATTTTACGCTTTCGATCCTGGTCATCGCCGCATATTCACCAATGGTATGGTCCAGATGCAGGATAGCACCTGTCTGATAGATTTGACTGTTTCGAGGCCATTTGAGATAAAAGGTAAGATCGAAGTTGCCGGCGCTGGTTCTATTCCAGGTGAGCAAAATATATTTGCGTTTGACTTTGTGCCCTTTAAGCGGGATGAATTCCATTGCTCCGGGCTGGCGGTATTTCACAATTTTCCAATTGCCATATTCACTAACGCCTTCGGTTAACTCCTCCACGGCAGGGATACCTTGGCGGAAACCGTCACAGCTGATGATAAGTGTGTAACCATCTTTTTTATCCCCGGTTATCTCAGGGACCAGGTGCTCATTGAAAAATATGAGCATATCTGAAAGCGTATTATAATCAGTATAATCTTTTGTTTCGCCCAAAAGGAGCTGTTCCAGTCCTGGTCTGAGTATGTCAAAAGCATTCCAGAATTCTTGCTTGGTCATGGGGCTTTTAGATTGGCCAACAATGAGGGTTGAATATTGGCTATTAAGATATTGTAATTCAATTAGTTTTACAATTTTGATTACTGGAAAATGTAAAGTTGGCCAAACATTTAAGATGGGTAGGATGATTTAGAGGCGCAGAATTGTAAGGAAATTTGTAAAAAACCTTACGATGTGCTATTTTTGTAAGGAAAATTGCAAAAAACCTTACAGAATGGTCGAAAATAATATAGCAAAATCTATAGCCAATCGGGTAAAAGAGGCAAAACCAGGGACGCTCTTCTTTCCCGGTGACCTCTTGGAGTTTGGAAGTCCCGAGGCCATTCATACTACCTTTTCGCGCCTGGTTGCAACCAAAAAGTTGACCCGTCTCGCCAAAGGTATCTACCTCAAGCCCACAATTGATCCCGAGCTCGGTCCTCTCAAACCATCACTGGAGGACTTGGCCAAAACGATTTCAGAGAGGGACAAGGTGGTTATCCGACCTACCGGGGCATACGCATTAAATCGGCTGGGCTTGTCTACACAGGTACCTACACGGGTTGTTTTCCTCACCAATGGAAATCCTAAAAGTATTAAAGTAGGAAAATCTACTTTAGTATTTCAAAAAACAACGCCTAAACAACTGGCGGTGGAACATGAGAACATTTTTTTGACGATCCAGGCATTGATCGCATTGAAAGATCAGGGGGAGGATCCGAAAGTAATCCGCCGGTTGACGGAAATTCTGGCCCGGGAGGAACTGGCTGACATCCGCAAGGCGGCTAAGCTGTCTCCCCAATGGGTGGCCAGAGTCCTGTACCGGATAGCCGATAACATTGAAAACGATAAAAATGATTGAATTTTTAAGACTCCCGGAAGAAAGGAGACGGCAATATATCAGGCAAGTGAACATTGAAACCGGCATGAGTGAAAAGGCGGTGGAAAAGGACTGGTGGGTAACTCTCGTCCTGAAGGCCGTATTTGCATTGCCAATGTCCCGGCATTTTGTGTTCAAAGGCGGAACTTCCCTTAGCAAAGGATGGAAGCTGGTTGAACGACTGTCGGAGGATATCGACATAGCCATCGCCCCCGAGGCGTTCGGCAAGGCCTATAAAGCAGAGCCGAGCCATAGTTATGTGAAACAATTAAAAAAAGATGGGGCGCTCTTCACAAGTTCGGTCATTGCGAACGACCTATACTTACAGCTTAGGCAGATGGGCGTGCCGGAAGACCTTTTTTCAATTTCGGTGGGGATGATACAGGCGAAGCTGCCGGACAAGGATCCTCAAACTATTTATGTGCATTATCATTCCCTCTACGAGGCAAATAGTTATGTGGCGGATGAGATCAAGGTCGAGTTTGGAGTGCGTTCCTTGAAGGAACCGTTTGATGAAGTGAATATCCTTTCTACGATTGGAACGCATATAAAGGTGGCTTCTTACAATGAGCAGCCATTTGTAGTCCGGGCTGTATTGCCGGAGAAGACGATGATTGAAAAACTCTTCCTGTTGCATGAGAGATTTAGCCGAGATGGGGTAGGAGATTTGCTTATTGCCGAACGGCAATCACGGCATCTCGCCGATATTGTCCGGTTGAAACACCGGGAAATACATCACCGGATACTCGGCAATCCCGGTTTATTTCAGGCCATCGCTAAACATCGGCAACACTATATACGCTTGAAGAACGTTGACTATGGGCAGGTATTACTAAAAACTCTGCAGTTCGTTCCACCACCTGAAATCAGAGACCAATTTCGAAGGGACTATGACCTCATGCGAACTCAAATGATCTATGGGGAATCCCCGGATTTCGACACAATCATAACTGAATTGGAACAGCTGACCGAAATATTTCGAACCTCGGCCGGTTGCCAAGTTGATCGGGAACGAATGGATTTTTATTTGTAGACGATGTGGATGGGATACTGGCCGTTCTCGTTCCTCTTATTCCTCAAAATTCCACACAGGCCTGCTAACGTGGGTTTGAAGTGTTGTTGGGGCTTGTTGAGTTTCGTTGAAAAAGCCCCTGAGTTGCCCAACCTGGGCATTTACAACTATTGGTATTCAAATTGTTATAAAGGAAGTGTAACACCAAGTGTAAAATATTCGGCTCTCACAAAAGCCAATATACCATCGCGTTTCTCGTCATTTCAGGAGTGTCTAGGCGATCAGGTTGAAATAGGTCGAAAGTAACAGCAATTAACCTCGTAAAACACCCGCCATATCCGCCATGAAGCTACCGTAGGTCACTTTCTGAGTAAGTACCGGGTATTCTTTTTTTCTCCTGTTTTAACCACGACCTTAAGATGTACCATTTCTTCGAGATCCCGTAGTGCAGTTCTGTCAGATACCTCAAAGGCTTTTTGGTATTGGCTGTTAGTAATATGGCCGTGCTCTTTTACATAAAGCACGGCGCGGGTCTGTCGATCTGAAAGGCCGAGTCGGGTTAGGTAGTCTTCGGTATAAATGTCTTCAATAATAATCTTGAGGTGGAGTGAAGGGTTCCTGTTCGTACATCGGTATTGGATTACGATCCGCGCTTTGCCGAAAGAGGGATTCAATAGGCTGGCCGGCGATTACCGTATCCAGATGGGCCGTAGGCCCGTACCCTATGCTTTCGGCTTCCGTTGTCGTCAACCGGGCGAATACTGTATCACAAAAATCGTTCAAGGGAGCGCCGTGCGGCGTGGCGTCGCCCAATGTGGTTTGTACCGCAGGAGGCACCAACTCGACCACCCGGCAGCCGGTATGGGCGAGTGAATACCTGAGCACT
>DATJMG010000129.1:0-27632 GCA_035508835.1 Puia sp. | reverse complement strand
CGCCCCACCAGGGCGCTTGAGCGAAGGTAGTGCCGGTCTGAAGGAAAGCCAGGAGTGTGAGAAGCGTAATTACTTTTCTCATAAAAACAGATTTTGATAAGAAAAATTTAACATGAATTTACGAATTTTAACAGCGGGATGGGGCGATTGGTTCGAAGTTGAACCTTTTTTTAATGGGGTGCTGGGACGGGCGGAGCCTGCCGTAGGTGGAGGGGTGCGGGGGGTGCGGGGACGACGGAGGTGGCGGAGGAGGTTTGCGGGCGCGGCCCGGCTTAATCCGGCGCCCGGTCGGCCCGGTCGGCCCGGTCAGCTTCTTCCTGGTGGCGCCAGAGATCCCGGAAAATGGGATTGTGGGCGCGAAGGTCCTCAAAACGGCCTTCAGCGACTATCCGGCCCTGATGCAGCACATAGATATAATCAAACCGGGGGAGGAGGTGGAGCCGATGAATAGAGGAGATGATGGCCTTATCGTGGAAGGTGGAGAACAGGCCGTCATAGATCATGGCTTCGGTGCGGGGATCTACGCTGCTGGTGGGTTCGTCGAGCAGGACCAGGCTGCTGTCGCGGGCGGCGAGGATGCCACGGGCAAGGGCAAGCCGTTGCTTCTGGCCCCCGGAGAGGTTTACCCCTTTTTCCCGGATATCGGAATCAAGGCCCTGGGGCAGGTTACGGATGACTTCAGTAAAATGTGCGCTTTCGCAGACATTCAGGATCTCGGCTTCGGTGAACGGGAGACCAAGCGTGATGTTATAGGCGATGGTGTTCTCGAAGATCTCCGGTTCCTGGGGGAAGAGGGTGACGGCTTCGTTGAGCCGGTCGAGCCAGGCGTGGGTGTCCGGGGAGTGCGGGGATACTGACGAGTGCGAAGAGACTGGCGAGTGCGAGGTCACTGGGGAGTGCAAGGTCGCCGGGGAGTGCGAGGCCGCTGGCGAATGCAAGGCCGCCGACGGGGTTGACCCCGACTCCACTTCGATCTCCAGTTCGGGTTCGGGCTGGTAGAGGCCGCGAAGGAGGGACAGGACGGTGGTTTTGCCGCTGCCACTCTCCCCTATCAGGGCGATGCGGCGGCCGCGCCGGATCGTTAGATGCAGCCCGTGCAGGCTTTGAGCGTGCTGGCCGGCGTCGTAGGTCGGCCGGTGAGAGAAGTTCAGCTTCCGGAGGATGATGGCGCTCCAGTTATCCGGCAACCCGTCAGGGCGGTCGGCGCGGTGCTGCCCGGCATAGGCGGCACTGATGACATCGGCCGTTTGAACATAGGTGTTGTACTGGACGATCTCCGTATACTGCCAGGCAATATCCTGGAAAACGCTGGTGAACTGGTTCACATAGAGCAGAAGCGCAGCCAGTCCGCCGATCGGGAATAAGGTTCCGGGGATCCAGGTCTTGTAGACATAGCCGAAGGCGATGAGGCCATAGATGCAGATGATGATCATTTCGACACAAAACCATTTCCATTCATTGATCACATAGCTCCGCCGGAAAGGGCGGAAGATCGCCCGGACTTTGTTCATCAGTCCGGTCTCCATGCTACGCTCGAGCCGCAGGGTAATAACGGTCATAATATTCGACAGGCTGTCAAATAATGTCGCGGAGACGATATGCTCTTTCTCATTCACTTCATCGAGTGCCTTGACAAAAGGCCGGTCGAACCTGCGGATGATCAGGATATTCAGGAGGCCAAGGCCAAGGGCGATGCTGCCATAGAGCGGGATGAAATACAGCATGGCGCCCACGGACACCACAAACTTCATGATCGCGTAGACATACATGAATCCATGGTCGAAGAAATCCCGGAGCGCCTCATACGCTTTCCGGATGCGGTTGATGGTCGCGCCGCTGTGATGGTCCTGATGCCATTTGACGGGTAGATGGACTACCTGGTGGTATTTTTCCTGGAGGAAATTCCGGCTCACGTTGAAGGCAAGGCTGCGTTCCATAATGCGGGCCGGACCGTGAAAGCACCATTGAACGAACTTGATGATAAAACAGCCGATCACATAGAGAAGGGCATAGCGGAAAACCCCCCGGTTGTTGTGCTGAAGCTTATCCAGGAACCACCCGAACAGCAAGGGATTGAGGGAAATAACGATGTAGGCGATAACGAACATCGAGTAGATAAGGACGTATTTCTTCTTTTCCCGCCGGGCATAGCGCCAGGCCGTCTTCAGCAACGAGATATACGGGTTCGCCATCCTTGCGTAAAGATACGATTTTAGGCCTGCATGGTGCCGCTGATGTCGGGGCGGTCATCGGGCCGCTTATCCATGACTGCGCCGCTGAACATAAATTGAATGCGCAGCCGGTCCTGGTCGAAGATACAGGTGAGGGTGTCACCGTGGATCGCCTCCAGGAAGCGGAAGGTGAGGACAAGGGTATGGTCATTCTTCCAGCCGGCACTGGCGGCGACGGGCGAGTCGAAGTCGATGCGGCGGAGGGAAAACAGCGAGTGGGCGGAAGGTTTGCGGTTGCCTTTGATCATCCACTCGTTGATCCCGCAGGTGATGACGATATCCGGTTTGCCTTCTTCCATTAACGTAAAGACAACCTTGTCGTTTGCAAACGCGAAGGAGACCGCCTTTGCATTGAATTGATTCTTGTCGAGGAGGAAGGTCTTTCCGGAAAGGGAGCCTGCGAGGGCCGACCGGCGCTGAAGGGTTGGAGGCGGCAAAACGAGGGTTGTAAGCTCGCCGCGGAGCCGCTGGTATTCCGGCGTGTCGGCGGGGAGAGTGCGGTGTCCGGTCAGTGCGGGATACAGGTGATCCCAGACCGTGTGCATTGTCTTTTCCTTGTCGGCACTTTCGCTGGTGATCACCACAACGGTATCCTTATCGGGGAATACCATGCTGTATTGACCATAGGCGCCGTCTGCCCGGAAACCGCCGGTCGGGTTCAACCAGAACTGGAAACCATAGCCGTAACCCCACGAGCTGTTGTTCTTACCAGTGTCGATCTCTTTGTGTGTCGCCAGTTCCACCCAACGACGGCTGACGAGCCGGCGGCCGTTCCATTTGCCTTGCTGCAAATAAAGCTGGCCAAGTTTTCCGATGTCTTCGGTGCGGATGCGAAGGTCGGAGGCTCCCATATTAACGCCCTCCCTGTTTTCGGTCCAGGTGGCGCCGGTTATCCCGAGCGGGTCATAGAGCCGGGGTTTGAGCCAGGCATGGACGTTCTGACCCGTGACCTGCTTGACGATAGAGCTGAGCATATAGCTGGCGCCGGAGTTATAGAGGAACCGCGAACCGGGCTGGTATACGACAGGAAGGGCCAGAAAAGTCTCTTCCCAGGTTGTGCCTTCGGGGGTGTGTTCGAGTGTCAGGATGGAGTCCTTCTCCTGGCCGACCGACATGCTCAGCAGATGCCGGACCTTCAGCGCGGCAAGGTTGGTGCTGATGGCGGAAGGCTGATCTTTTGGGAAAAAAGAAATCACCGGGTCGTCGAGCTTGAGCAGCTTTTCATCGATTGCCATTCCGACGGCGGTACCGGTGAAGCTTTTGCTGAGCGAGTAGAGTTGTTGGTGTAGTTGAGAGCTGAAGGGATACCACCAGCCTTCGGCGACGACATGGCCATGGCGGATGATCATTATACTATGGAATTCCTGACCGCTATCGTGAATGGCGGCGAGGAACGATCGGATGGACGCAGAGGAGATGCCTTGTTGTTCCGGCGTGCTGCGAGGAAACACGTTCATGGGTCGCGCCGCGGCGAGGTTGGGTAGGATGAGCGAGCCTGCCAATGAGCCGGCGGTGGCAAGGCCAACCTGTCTGAGAAATTCCCTGCGTTGTGACATACTGCGAATCTACGTCATTCCGACCGAAGGGAATTGACCGGATTGGTTAAAGCTGCCTTAATGGCCTGGAAGCTGACCGTCAGCAAAGCGATCAGCAGGGCGATCAAACCCGCGACGCCAAATACCCACCACCGGATCGGCGTCCGGTAAGCATAAGATTGCAGCCAGCTGTGCATCACGAACCAGGTCACGGGGGTGGCAATGAGGATGGACAAAAGCACAAGCCGGAGGAAATCGAACGAGAGCATGGCGGTGATGTTGGTAACGGAGGCGCCCAGAACTTTCCTGATCCCGATCTCTTTTATCCGTTGACCTGCCGTGTAGGATGATAGCCCAAAAAGTCCCAGACAGCTGATTACGATCGCCAGGGTTGCAAAGGTCGTGAACAGCTCGCCGAACTTGCGGTCATTGGCATACTGGCGGTTGAAATAGTCGTCGAGGAAATAGTATTCGAACGGATTGCCGGGAAATGCACTGTTCCAGGCCTTTTGGACATGCGCTAGGGTTTGGGGGAGATGTTCGGTGCTCATGCGAATGGCATAGTATTCGCCTTCATACCAATCGCAGGTGAACAGGACGGGTTCAAGCGGTTTTTTGAAGGAGACCTGATGGTAGTCATTGACCACGCCCACGACGATGGGCTTAAAGCCGTTCCACTCGTTGATCACAAGTGTCTTGCCAATCGCATCTTCCGGCTTTCTGTATCCCAGCAGGCGGGTGGCGGAAAGGGTAAGGATCACCGAGGTATCCGGATCTTTCTTAAAGTCCCTGGAGAACATTCTTCCGGCAAGGAGTTTCATCTTGAATACCTTCAGAAAATCATCATCCATAGTATTGGTTCGGACGACGATGGAATCCCGGGCATTGGCGTCATACCGTTTGACGGTCGCTTTCCATTCCCGGAGCATGCCGGGGATCATGGAAGGCAGGGAGACAGCTTCGATGGCCGGGTCCTTTTTAAGCTCAGCACGGAAGAGGTCGATGCCGCCGGCGAACGCTTTCCAATTGTGCTCGTCGCTGGGAGCAATACCGGGGCGGTCGACGACGAGCACCTGGCTGATATTCATGCCGAGGTCCTGGTGCATCATATAATTCAGCTGCCGGTAGACAATGAAGGTTCCGGCAATCAGTGCGACAGAGGCCACGAACTGGCCGACCACGAGGCCTTTGCGAAGCAGCGCGCCGCCGGAGGAACTTTTGAACTTCCCTTTCAATACCGACACGGGCTTAAACGACGATAGCACCCATGCCGGGTAAAAGCCTGACAGGAGCGTGCCGACGACCCAGAGACCGGCCAGCAGCTCCAGGAACCAGGGTTGTTCCAGATAGGATATATCCAGGGAAAGGCCGGAGATGGTATTGAACGGGGTGAGGGTGGCGGCGACAATGCCAAAAGCAAGCGCCAGCGAAATAAGATTGATCATGCCTGCCTCGGAGAGGAAGCGCATGATCAGGTGGGTGCGGGTGGCGCCGACCACTTTGTAGATGCCCACTTCTTTAGCCCGGCCAATTGCCCTCGCGGTAGCCAGATTGATGAAATTGATCCAGGCGATCACGAGGACAAAGATGCCGATCAGGCCGAGGAAGAGGACGATGGTCCCGTTGCCGTTTGCTTCAGGTTCCTCCGCCAGGTCAGAATACAGGTGGATGGACGTCAGCGGTTGAAGCTGCAGGACCTCTTTCTCATGGTTGGCTGCCAGCTCCGGTTTGTACCGGGTCACCAATGCCGGCAATTGTGCCTCTACCGTGGCAGGGTCCGTGCCCGGTCTGAGCCGGACGAAGTTGTACATATCGACCCGGCTCCAATTCTGATCATAGCGGAGATGGGATCCGCGGCGCGCATATAAGGTTTTGTAGGAGAAGAGCACGTCGAATTTGAGGTGCGTGTTGGCGGGCACTTCCTTGAATACCCCGGTGACTTCTGCCAGCTCGTCGTTGAAGTCGTCGTCATGCATGTGAAGGGTCTGGCCGATAGGATCGCGGTCGCCAAAGTAAAGCCGGGCCATTTCCCCGGAGATGACGGCAGTGAATGGGTCGGCAAGGGCCGTTGCAACGTCGCCGCGAACGAGTTGATATCCCATCATCGGAAGGAAGGCCGAATCGGCGTAGAGGAATCGGTGTTGTTTGATGGCAATGGGGTCGGGTTTTGCATTCTCATTGGTGATGACCACGTTGTTCTTATAACCCATATTATACAGCCGCGCATAGCTCAGGACCTGCGGAATGTCATGGAGCATCGCCGGACCAACCGCAGGGTAGTTCTCGGCGCTGGCAGAGATCAGCTCATTGTTGCGCCAGGAATGGATGCTGACGCGGTAAATGTCGGCGCGGTCGGGAGCAAAATCCTCATAACTCCACTCGAATCTTACGTATTGCGCAATGAGCAGGAAGACGGCCATCCCGACAGCCAGTCCGAGCATATTGATCGCAGAATAGGTTTTGCTTTGCAGGAGGTTCCTGAGCGCAGTTTTGAGATAGTTCCTGAACATACGGGCAGTTTGTCTGAAGTTCGCCCTTTTTCGCCAATTCATCAAGTAATCGGATTGGATGATGTAAAAGATTATGGGGGCCTGGGCGGGGACAGGTGTCCTCTGGATGATGTCGGGCGGCATCCTGAAATCTTATGGGATGAGCCAGATGATCGACAGGACGACGGGGCGGCTCCGGAAAGGGCTGTCGTTGCCGGCGTCAGACTTCAGTTTCGTACAGATCAGCGACAGTCATATCGGTTTCAATAAGCCGGCGAACCCGGATGTGGTGGGAACACTGCAGGCAACCATCGACAAGATCAATGCGATGCAGGCGCCGCCGGCGTTCGTGCTGCATACGGGCGATCTCACCCACCTGGCGCAGGCGGATGAGTTTGACACGCTGGACCAGTCGCTAAAGAGCGTCAGGACGGAAAAGATCTTTTACGTTCCGGGCGAGCATGACATTACCGATAACGGTAAGCTGTATATGGAGCGTTTCGGGAAAGGTACGATGGGGGACGGCTGGTTCAGCTTCGATTCGCATGGGGTCCATTTTATCGGATTGCGCAAGCCCCGGACCGGCGCGGCCACGCTGACGATCACGTGCGCGACCTGTCACAAGGGAGAACCGTTTCCGGATGGGGACGTGTTACACTGAGACGTCTACACCGAGCCCTTTGCAATGACCGTCCAATCGTCGCCGCCATGTCCTTTCCGGATCCACCGGTCCATTTCGGCTGCGACGGCGGGGATGACGGCGAGGGTGACCCCGCCCTTTTTTGCTTCCTGAAGGAAGAGGCCGGTGTCCTTGCGGGCCATATTCAGTTCCCAGGATGGGTTGGAGAAGTTGCCGGAGGTCATTCGTTTCAGCCGGTTGGGCAGGACTGCACCGGGGTTCCAGTTGTCGAAGAGCATCTGCAGGTCGCTGACGGGAACGTGCATGCCTTTGGCGAGCGTCAGGGTATCGGCGATGCCGGTGGTGAAGGCGACGAGGAAAAGATTACCCAGCAGTTTCATGGCGGCGGCGCGGCCGGTCTCGGGGCCGAAGTTGAGAAGCTTGCCGGTCATTTTGCCGAGGAGCGGGGAGAACTGCTCAACGATCTGCTGGTCGCCGGATACCAGCATGTAGCCCGTGCTTTCGAGGGCATTGGGCGGCCCCATGAAGACGGGGGCGTGGAGATAGATGAAGCCACGGGATTTCCATTCGTTCGTACGGTGGATCGCGCCTTCCACGGAGGTGGTTGTATGATCGATGATGACGGCACCGGGTTGAATACCGGGTGCTGCGATCGCCAGGACCTCATCGACGGAGGCGTCATCCTTTAAGGTAAGATGGATGCGATCGGCGCCTTTCACGGCTTCCGCCGGAGTGGGTAATGCGATGGCGCCATATAGTTCCAATGCTGTTGCTTTAGCGGCGGTCCGGTTCCAAACCCGGACTTTTTCGCCCTTATTGATCATTGCCCGGACGAAGTTAGCGCCCAGCAAGCCCATGCCTAAGAATGCGACCATGATGATTTTTTTATAAAGTTAGGTAATCAATTAGGTAATTTGTGGCCAAAAGGGGGTATGAAAAAACATTCACAGGCGGAGAAGGCGGCCATTTTCAAAGCTCTGCATGAACGGGCAGGTCTTCTTGTCCTTCCCAATCCGTGGAATGCCGGGTCGGCCAGGCTGCTCGCAGCGCAGGGTTTTGAGGCGCTGGCGTCGACAAGCGCGGGGTTGGCCTGGATGCTGGGGAAGCCGGATGGGGCGGCGGCAGTCACCAGGAAGGAGTCGATGGAAAATGCGCGGGAGATCGTAGGGGCGACCGGTTTGCCGGTGGCGGCGGATCTGGAGAACGGGTATGGGGACGATCCGGAAGATTGCGCCAGGACGATCCTGCAGGCTGCTGAAGCGGGACTGGTCGGCGGGTCGATCGAGGATGCGACCGGGAAGCCGGATGATCCGATCTATCCGTTCGAGCTGGCAGTGGAACGAGTCAGGGCGGCGGTAAAAGCTGCGCGCAGTCTCCCCTTCCCATTTATGTTAGCGGCGAGAGCGGAGAACCTCATCCATGGCAGGCCGGACCTTCCCGATACGATCCGGCGGCTGGAAGCCTTTGCGGCGGCGGGCGCGGATGTGCTGTATGCGCCGGGTTTGAAGACGAGGGAGGAAGTGAGCGCGGTCGTCAAAGCGGTGGCGCCGCGGCCGGTGAACGTGTTGATAGGGACCGCGGCGCTTCGGCTGCCGTTGGAGGAACTGGCAGCACTGGGGGTCAAAAGGGTCAGCCTGGGATCGGCGCTGGCGCGGGTGGCTTACGGAGCCATGATGCAGGCAGCGGAAGGGCTCCGCGAGAGAAGTGATTTATCCTTTGTCGGCAATTCGGCTACGTATGCCACGATCAATGACTTGTTAAAAAAAAGTTATCCTTAAAGACGGCTAAACGTAGGTGACAAAACAATGTCCAATTTGCGGCGGGTCGCCAATGAGTCTGAAACTAAACCATAAAACGGGATGAGGCATAAACTGATACTGCTGCTGATTTTGGTGGGAGGAGCCTTGTCCCTGCGGGCACAGACGGGATCTGAAAAACTTGACTCGCTGCACCGTCAGAAGGATCTGCGGGACGTTGCAGATTCCATTTTCAATCGTCACGCCAGGCCGGCGCCAACCGTCGCGGGCGCGTTCCACAATTCGCCTTTTCCCGCGGTTGGATATACGCTCGCCACCGGGATCGCAGCCGTATTCAGCGACCGGATGGACTTTCATACCGGCGACACATCCGGAAAAATAACCGACATCCTGTCCAGCGTGACCTATTCCCAATACAACCAGATCATCGCCCAAAGCTATGCTGATATCTGGGCCGGTCATGACAGGTATAATATTATTGCGGACTGGCGGTATATGAAATATCCGTCGACGACCTTTGGGCTTGGGGGACATACGCAATATTCGGATGGTTATACGATCGATTTCAATTACATCAAACTACACACGACGGTCATGCGGTATATCGCACCCAATCTCTACCTGGGTCTGGGTTATTATTACGACCATTTCAACAGCATCCGGGAGGTAGATCCGCCGCCGGGCGTGGTCACCAGTTTTGAGAAATATGGCCTGACGCCCACGGAAACGGGCAGCGGCCCAGTAGCGCGGGCATTGTATGATTCACGGGACAATCCGCCGAACCCGCTGAAGGGCTGGTATGCCAGCGTAACGTACCATCCCAGTTTTCCCGCGTTGGGGAGCCAGGGTTATTGGGCGAATTTGCAGATCGATATCCGGAAATATATAAAGCTCCGCGCCGACGGCCGGAACGTGCTGGCGCTTTGGCATTTCGACTGGCTGAGCGTGGGCGGCAAAACCCCGTATCTGCTGCTTCCCAGCACAGGCTGGGATGACCAGTTCAATACCGGCCGCGGATATATCCAGGGCAGGTTCCGGGGGGCGGACATGGAATACCTGGAGGCGGAGGATCGGTTTACCATCAGCCGCAACGGGTTGATCGGCGGGGTGGTCTTTGCAAATGTCCAGTCATTCAAGAAGGCGCTGGCGGCGCCGCAACTCCACGATTTCGATCCGGGCTGGGGCGCGGGAATCCGGATCAAGCTGAACAAGCATTCCAATACGAATATCTGCGTGGATTATGGTTTTGGGCTTCAGGGATCGCAGGGGATCGCGGTCAATGTGGGGGAAGTTTTTTGAGATAATCCCGCAGCACGTGATAGAAATGATTCCCCTCCAGCTTCAATTTCTCCAATTCGGTCAGCGCTTGTTCCCGGCCGTTAGCTTTGTATAAGGCGAAGGTCCGGTTGAGCGCCACGCCGGTCAGGAATGCTTCGGCGATCTCGTCTATCCCGAAGCCGCAAAAGATGCGAAGCGCGAGACCGATCCGGGCTTCGCTGGCGATGGCCGGGGTACAGACGGCAAAAAGCATCTGAAGCCGGCTGTCCCGGATATGTTGCGGCGAAAAATCAATGTCGATTGCGTCCGGGTCGTCGTACTGTTCGACGGCTGAACGGAGGGCAGGGATGAATCCGGCGGAGGTGGAAATGCGGCTGCCTGCGGTCCTGACGACGATCTATCTGTTGTTCACCGAAGGATATTACCGGCGCAGTGAGCTTTGTTGGGAGGCGATGCGGTTATGCCGGATGTTGATCGACAATCCGCTTACGGACCGGCCCGCGGTGAATGCCTTGCTGGTGTTGATATATACGGGGATCGATGATGAGCGGGCGGGACAGTGTTTTCAGCACGCAGCGTCGCTCGCGAAGTCGGAGGCGGACAAACAGGCGCTGTTAAAAAAGATTGGTCAGCTGGGACGGTGACTTTTTTGCTTTGCCCAGGGAAACCACACAGGGGCGGTATGGGTTCACCCCGGTCTTCAACAAGGTCTATTGCCAGACGAAGGCGGTTGACTACTGGTTCTCGGTATCTTTTCCGTGCCGGTTTGGGAATTAAGATCCGGCGTCCATTGGGGCGAATCTGCAGATCGGGTTTACGTTCAACTAGGGATGGCCGCGGGTTGAGAGGGCGGACGCGGTTGGCGGGAGGGGGGCGGGCGCGGGTTGGCGGGTGAAAAGATAATAACTAACTTTCTGTAAAGTTAATGTATGGAACTGCGGGCAGTACGGACGTCGTTAAAGGAGATCCAGTCGCTGCGATCATTGTATCTGCAGGAGATCAATGCCCAGGTGCGGTATAATGCCTGTCACGAAAGGGGTTGGACGGATTGCTACCTGCTTACCGCCAACGGGCTGCCGGTGGGTTATGGGTCGGTCAAGGGGCAGGAGATCAAGGGCAGGGACACAGTGTTCGAATGCTATGTGATCCCTCCGTTCCGGTCCCGGGTAAATGAACTTTTCGAAGCCTTGTTGAAGGCGGCGGGGGTGCTGTTCATCGAATGTCAGACCAATGATCCCCTGTTGCCGGAGTTGTTGTACGCGTTTGCCTCCAATATCCGGTCGCCGGTCATTCTCTTCGGGGAAGGCAGTGTGACGCGTTATTCGATACCGGGGGTCATCTTCCGGCCAAGGCAGGATGGGGATATCCTGTTTGAGCATCATCACGAGCCGGAGGGTGATTATGTCCTGGAATTGGAAGGAAAGATCGTCGCATCGGGCGGCTTCCTGACACATTACAATATGCCGTTCGCGGATATTTACATGGAGGTGACGGAAGGGTTCAAGCGGCAGGGTTTGGGAAGCTATATCGTGCAGCAGGTCAAACGGGAATGTTATCTGGCGGGGAGGGTGCCCGCGGCGCGTTGCAGCATGGAGAATGCAGCATCAAAAGCAACCCTGCTAAAAGCCGGTCTGGCTATAGCAGGGTATATGCTGGTCGGTGAGGTGAACCGGTAGGGGTGTGGGCTGGCTGACCGGGTTAGCTACGGGGATTTCCGGTACGGTTCAACCGTTTGATAAAATATTTGGGGGATTCTTCATAGCCCTGTCTTTCGTAGAAGCGATGGGCGTCGGTCCGCCTGGTGTGGCAGTGCACTTCGATCCGGTCGCAGTTCCTTTCGCGCGCAAGTTGGGTAATATGAGCCTCCAGCCGGCTGCCGATGCCATGGCTGCGGGCACTGTCCATTACCGCAAAATAGCTGATACGTGCAAAATCGCCTTCGAGGGCAATCTGGGGAATGAAGTGAAGGGAGAGAAAGCCAACGACTTCGCCGGCCAGCTCATAGACGAGCAGGGCTTCGTCCGGATGGGCCGCGAGCCGCCGGATCTTTTCTTCGAGATCTGCGGGCGGGTCGTAATCCAGCTGGGCGATCAGGGCCCTGATGGCTTCGGTGTCGGCGGGTTGTGCGCGGCGGATCATGGTTGCGCAATTTCGTATATTTAGACCGGACTGGATGAAAAGACCTTTGTCGATCTGGAAAAATAAACTTTATGATACTCCAAAACAAAAATGCGGTTATATATGGCGCGGGCGGGTCGTTAGGCGGGGCGGTAGCTAGAGCCTTTGCCAGGGCCGGCGCCCGGGTCTTTCTGACGGGGCATCGTATCGGGTCCATCCAAAAAGTTGCCGACGAGATTATCGGTTCCGGGGGAAAGGCGGAGGTCGACGTGGTGGATGGGTATGACGAAGCCGGTGTCACCGCGCATCTTCAGAAGGTGCGGCAGCAGACGGGCAGCGTGGATATCTCCTACAATGCCGTCGACATTCCGGTGATACAAAACATTCCGCTGACAGCAATCCCGCTCGATGACTATGTGCAGCCGGTGATGTTGACCGCAAGGACCCGGTTCCTGACGGCCAAGGCGGCGGCGAAGGTCATGATGGAGCAGCGGTCCGGGGTCATCCTGTCGATTACCGCAACGCCCGGCGGGATCGGGTATCCATATACGGGAGGCTTTGCAGCCGCCTGTGCGGCTGTGGAGAGCCTGTCGAGGAACCTGGCTTCAGAGTTAGGGTCCTATGGTATCCGGGTAGTGAATATCCGGTCGGGCGGGTCCCCCGATTCGGCTGTCTTCCGAAATGCGATCGAGCAATTTCCGGATGTGATGGAGGTTGTCCTTGGCGGGATGAAGGACGACACGATGCTGAAGAAGCTCCCGCCCATGGCTGATATCGCCAATACGGCAGTATTCCTGGCTTCCGATCTGGCAGCTTCCATCACCGGGGTCACCGTCGATGTGACGAGCGGGACGACGGCGGCATTAAATTACCGCGTTAAGCTGGCGACATTCGGGTCAATAGGGTGAATGTTTCCGCATCGTGTCAACCAAGAATGCGCCGGCACTGGTTAGCAAGCGTGATCAATATCGGATGCGGATCGTGATGGCGGTATCGCGGTCGAGGGGGAATTTGGCTTCACGGAATTTGGGCGGCCCAAGGAAGCCGGAGGCATTGTTGGATGCGCCGGTGCCTTCGGTGGGGATGCCGAAAAAGTTAACGTCGAGCTTGCCGTTACCGTTCTCGTCGTGATAGCAGGCGGCAGCATAGGTTCCCTTGGGTAGTTTGTCGAACCGGAATGTACTGATGCCGTTGACAATCCGGGCATGGGCCACGCGGAATGCAGCTTTAGGGTCTTTGGGGAAGCCTTTTTCGCTGTTGTAAAGACTGAGGTAGAGGGTCCCTTTGTCACTTTGGATACCGGATACGGTAACATCGAGCGTATACTGCTGGGCGGCGGCCTGATCTCCGAGCAAAAGCACTATACAACCCAGTATGGAGAAGAGACGCATTTTGAGGGGAATTGGAAAATCAGGAATTTTGACTATGTCAAATTTAAGCCATGGAACAATATGTTGTTAAAATATTGTCTATCCGCAATGTTACGCATAATGTACGGGCCTACCGGATAGAAAAGCCGTCCGGGTATCGTTTCGAGCCGGGACAGGCTACAGACGTATCGATCAATAAGGAGGGCTGGAAGGAGGAAAAGCGGCCGTTCACGTTCACCAGCCTGAATGAAGATCCATATCTGGAGTTCACCATAAAGTCTTACCACGATCATCCGGGTGTTACGCATCAACTTTATCAATTGAAAGCGGGGGACGAGCTGATCATTCGTGATGTCTGGGGCGCCATCCAATATCGGGGTGAGGGATGTTTTGTTGCCGGTGGCGCAGGCATCACGCCATTTGTCGCCATCTTCCGGCAGCTATTCCGGGACAAGGCCGTAGGGAGGAATACGCTCCTTTTCTCCAACAAGACAGCCGGCGACATTATCTATCGTGCCGAATTCGATGAAATACTAGGCAAGAATGCCGTCTATGTCCTGACTTTCGAGGACAATCCTTCCTATCGTAAAGGGCCGATCGATAAAGCATTTCTTCAGCGGGAAATAAAAGATCTCGCCCAGCCATTTTATGTCTGCGGCCCGGATCAGATGGTGGCGGATCTCACGAAAACGCTGACGGAACTGGGGGCCGATCCGGAAACGGTGGTGTTCGAGAAATAGGGCGGGTGGCGGTGTCAGCGGTGGCGGGTGGTGGTGGCGGCTGGCGGTGTCAGCGGTGGCGGCTGGCCGTGGCAGTGGTGGCGGCTAGTGGTGGCAGCGGTGTTGCCGGCGGCGGCAGCGCCCGGCGGCGCTCAGCTCAGTTTCTGCGTGAAAAAGTCGATCGTTCGTTTCCAGGCCAGTTCTGCGGCGGCCTTGTCATACCGGGGTGTCGTATCGTTGTGAAACCCATGGTTGACGTTGGGGTAAATGTATGCAGTATATTCCTTGTTATTGGCTTTCAGGGCGACTTCGTATGCCGGCCAGCCGTCGGTAATGCGGGTGTCGAGGCCTGCATAGTGTAACAGGAGCGGTGCTTTAATCTGCGGGACGTCTTCGAGTGGCGGCTGGGCGCCATAGAAGGGGACGGCTGCAGCCAGGTCGGGTAACTTTTCGGCCATCAGATTTGCGATGCCGCCGCCGAAGCAGAAGCCTACCACGCCCACCTTCCCATTGCAGTCCGGATCTTTCCGCAGGTATTCGAAGGCGTCGATGAAGTCGTAAAGCATTTCGTTCTTATCCCTTTTTGCCTGCATTTCGCGGCCTTTGTCATCGTCGCCGGGATAACCACCCAATGGGGTTAAGGCATCAGGGGCTATGGAAATGAACCCGGCCAGGGCAACACGTCTGGCGACGTCTTCGATATAGGGATTAAGCCCGCGGTTCTCGTGGACCACGACGACGCCGCCGCATTTTTTGGCAGCATCGGCCGGTTTGGACAGCAGCGCCTTGATGGTCCCGCCGCCTTTGGGGGAATCGTAGGTGATATAACCTGATTTGATCCGGGGATCACCGGCTGCTACCTGAAGCGTATTCTTATAATCGGGCATCAGGTAGCTCATCAGGGCAGGAACGGTAAGGCCGCCGACGGCATAGATGGAGAGCTTTTCCACGAAATCGCGCCGGGTGATCCGGCTGTGTGCGTAGTCATCATACAGGTCAAAGACTTCCTGGCGGATTTCCTCTTTCTTAATGGCATGGCTGTTCATGAAAGGGTGTATTTGGTGAAGGAGGGAGGTGAATTTACGGTTTTTTGGGGATTCGGCGAGCCTGAACTTTGCAACCGGCTAAGGCAGTCCCCACTCCAAACCCGCATAATAGGAAGCCTTGTCGATCTGTCTTGATACGGTGATGCGATCCGGCGACTGCTGCCCGGGGATAAACTTCGACGAAAATTCAGGATTGGGTATCAGGAGGTCGACAGCAGTAGTCGTGTTAAAAAGATTGGCCGCCTTTAGAAAGGCTTTGAAATGTCTGCCGAGCTTTTTTTCCAGCGATGCGTCGAGCACCGTATACCCTCTTTCCCAATAGTCGAGCCCATACCAGCCCGAAACGGAATAGATGCGCCGGCCGGTGTATATTCCGGTCACGCGGGCGAGCCAACCGTTGCGGGTGTCGTTGTAGACCAGGCTGGCATTGGCCAGATTCCGGGACTGCCCCTGAAGCGGTCTGGTCTCCCTCCGCGATATGGTGACCAGGTTGCTGGAAGGGTCATTGGGGTTCTGGCGGGTAACGAATTTGTCCTGAACGGTAATGCTGCTATAAGTGTAGGTATATGCCGCCTGAATGCCGAACCTTCCGAAGTATTTAGTTGCCGCCAATTCGAGGCCGTAGTCGGTGGCGGCGGGGGCGTTCCGCATCTGCGCCGTCAGTTCGCCCGCGGGCGTATACGAGAGTCCCTGTGAAGGCAGCGGATACAATTCGTCACCTGCATTCAGCAGGGTCTTTTCATACGGGTCAGCGATGTGCTTGAAGAATACGCCGCCTTCGAGGAGGTCCTGGCCGCCGGGATACCATTCGTATCGCAGGTCGGCATTGTTCGCCCGGGATCGTTGAAGAAAAGGGTTGCCGGCCTCCACATAGTCTTCATAGGTGACGGAATAAAAGGTAACGTCATACAATGCCGGCCGGGACAGGCTTTGGTACCAGGCGGCGCGCAGCAGCTGCTTTGTCCCCAGGTTGTAAGTCAGGTGCGCCGAGGGGAGAAGGTCGGCGTAGGTGATAGATCCTTCTTTTCCGTAGCTCAAACTCGGGTCGATGGACGAAACGAATTGCTGATAAGTATTCTCGTAGCGAAGGCCGGCCAGCCACTCGGCCCTTTTGCCTTTGAGGGAAAGCGAGGCGTAACCCGCGCCGATATCTTCATGAGCGGTATAGGTATTGGAGTTGGCGACGGCGCCGTAGGGGTCCTGCGGGCCGTTATTGTCGGTCCATGTCGCATGATAGATATCGATGAAGGGCTGCCCTTCGGTTCCGGTGATAGCCGGCTGAAAAGTATAGCTGTTGTAGAAATTGTCGCGGTCCTTGGCGCGATAAAGACCGCCGGCCGAGAGGATAAGTTCACGGCCTTTGAGGATCAGCTGGTAATCTGCATGGAGGTAGCCGGACAGGTCCTGTTCGCGGTTGCGAAGCCAGATGCGGGTCAGCGGGTCGAGCAGCAGCGGGCTTTGGGCGATGGTCCCGTTGGGTTGTTCGATCGCTGCCGTGCCGGCCGAGAGTTCCGCCCAGTCGGGATAGAGACCGGTAGCGACGGCATAGGCCAGGGTCCATCGAATGGTCAGCGCACGGGCAGGCCTATGGGTTCCGCGCAGGCTGGCGCTATAGAGGTCCTGAAAGTGCAGGCGGCTGCGATCCAGAACGGTGATCCGGCCGGTGCCGGGCTCGCTTCGGCCTTCATCGAGGCTGGTGTCCACACGGTGGCGGCTTTCGATGTCTTCCTGCGTCGCGTAGAACTGGTAAAGCTCGATATTGTTTTGAGGGTTTAGCGTAAAGTCGAGTTTGGCGTGCAGGCCCTTGCGGATGATGGTTGCGTTATACCGGTCCAGGTAGAAGTCGGTCAGGCCGGGTGCGTTATTCAATTGCGGCTCGTTGTTCTGTGGAATGAAGAAGCTGTTGACAGCGCTTTTTACCGACTGATAATCCCCGGCGACCAGCACGCCGAACTTATCGGAAAAATAGCGGCGGCCCCAGGTGAGGCTGCCCATGAGGTCGGGTGCGGGTTCATGATCCGCAAAATAGAGGTTGGCCTTTGTAAAATCGTTGCCGGTGGCAGCGTAGCCGGGACCGTGGAGCTGATAGGGCGATTCCTTCAGGACCGCATGGCTATCAAAGGTAAGGTAGGGTTGACCGATGAGCTCCTGGTTGTAGCCGCTTGACAATCGCAATTGGAGGATCTGCTCTTTGGGGGCGTCGCGCGTAACCAGATTGACGACGCCGCCGATGGCATCGCCTTCCATGTCCGGCGTGAGGCTCTTGTAGACTTCTATCCGCTCCGCCAGGCCGGAAGGGAAAATCGCCAGCGACACATACCGGCTGCGGTCGCCCGGACTGGGGATCTTGATCCCATCGACGAGCGTATAGTTGTACTTCGGGTCGATCCCGCGGATGATAGTAAGGTCTGATTGGCCGGAATGGTCCATCGTCACCGAAAGTCCATTCACGCGGCGCGTGACGTCGGCCACGGAGAGATCGGAAGACTGTGCTATGTTCCCCGCCGATACGATGTCAACGATCTTTCCCGAGAGGCGTTGGATCTGTAGCGCATTCTTATCCGAGCCGTTATCCGTATAGCCGGTTACGGTCGCCTGCGGGAGGCTGTCGCGATGAGCCAGGCTATCACGGGGGTGGGGCTGGGCCGCGGCGGCGGTTGAAATGAACAGGCTATAGATCGCCAGGCGGCATACGGTCCCTTTTGCCATAGCTAATGTTGGTTGCCCGAACCGTCGGATTGGTAGGCGCCGATATCCTTGCCGGGCGGTGTTATTTGGGTAGCCCCGAAGATCGAATCAACCTTGACCACGGCATAGGCAGCAAAACCGGTATAGCCTTTTCCGATCGCGGGTGAATTGGAGTTCAGCCGGAAATTATAGCTGCCGACATAGTCGGCGCTGTTGAAGTTCGTCGATGCGGGTAACGGAAGGGGATAGTTGACAAAGGAAGGGTTGTTCGCGCCGGGGGTTGTGTTATCACCGCCGTTGATATCAGAAGGCTGCTCTATGGTAATAAATCCCACAGGGAGGAATTGGTCGGTTATTGCCGTATCATCCCCGTAATTATAGGTATATCCATATGTCGTGTTTGCGGTATCGGCAGCAGGAGTGGTGCCGCCGCCACCCCGGATGCCAAGGCCATAGGCGCAATCAACGAGGAGGTTGTTATAGGCCATCCCGCGGCCGTCATTTTCAAAATCGATAGAACCGCCTTCGCCGGCTTTTGCCTGCCGGTAACCGGTCGTCAGCACGGTATTGTTATAGCAGTTCATGTTGCTTTGCGGGGAAAGGCCGCCGGCATTTGCTGTTTTAAAAGCGTTGCCGGTCCCGCCGACGACCACATTATAGCCGATATCGCCGACACAGCCGCTTTTGACATTGACACATTCGCCTGCACTGAAACCAACCTTTTCAAAGGTGTTGCGGAAGATCTCGTATTTACAACCGGCAGGCCGGATCATATCGTTGTTGGAGCCGTAGAGCCAGGAGTCTTCGAGCACGAAATTGGCATTGGGATTGTTCAAAAAGACCCCATAATAGGCTTGCCCCGGCCGACTGGCAGCGGTAGCGGGCGCGATGCCGCCCAGGTATTCGAGGTGTGTCCATTTGATAATGATGTCGCCGCTGCCGGCGCCGCCCTGAATGCCGCCCCAGTAACCTTTGAAGGCCGGATCGGTATTCGGATCCTGCGGATCGAGTGCCGGATTGGATTTGAGGGAGGCGTCGCCGACGGTAAATGTGATCGGATCACTTCTAGTGCCCAGGCAAAGAAAAGTCCCGTTGATGACCAATGCGGGAGCGTGCCCTTCGGTGCCGATAATGCTTGAATTTGACCCGACGATGAGGACCTGAACCCCGCTTTGTATGACGAGGGTATCACCGCTGTTTACGGTGGCATCGGCGTAGTCACAGTCGAGATAATAGGTCTGGCCGGCCTGAAGCGTACCTTCTATCGCCCGGCCGTTGGAGCCGTCCTTGGAATTGAGTGTATCGCCGCTCTGAATATAGGAGCCGGACATAAATTGCTGGGCGGAAATATTGACCTGCTGGCCTTTCTTGCAGGCTACAACAAACAAGACACCGCTGATCGCGGAAAACGCAGTAAATTTTTTTATCATAGAACCTCAAGTGATTGGGGGGCTAAGATAGGGCCAATAGAGGGTATAAATATTATCTAACCGTTAATTTGGGAGGAAAACTGGATTTAATTTCGGCGGTATTTGTGATCCTCCGCTGTTCTGTAACCGATGTCGAGAAGCTTTTTCTTTACCTTTGCGCCCTATGCATACGATTACGCCGGGAGCCCGCTTCCGGAAAGCCATGGAAGACGAAAAACCCCTGCAGGTGGTAGGGGCCATCAATGCCAATCATGCTCTGCTGGCTACTCACGCCGGCTTCCATGCTATCTATCTGTCGGGCGGGGGTGTCGCCGCAGGCTCACTGGGAATTCCCGACCTGGGCATCACCACGCTGGATGATGTTTTGACGGACATTTACCGGATCACCAATGTTACGGATGTGCCCCTGCTGGTAGATGTGGATACCGGTTTCGGGCCATCTGCCTTTAACATCGCCCGGACCGTCCGGTCATTGATCAAGGCCGGGGCGGCTGCACTGCACATTGAAGATCAGGTGGGTGCAAAACGTTGTGGTCACCGGCCCGGAAAGGAGATCGTGAGCAGGGAAGAAATGGTCGACCGGATCAAAGCGGCGGTCGACGGGCGAACCGATGCACAGTTCGTCATCGGCGCCAGAACGGATTCCCTGGCCAACGAAGGGATCGAAAAGGCTATCGAACGAGCCATTGCCTATAAGGAAGCCGGCGCCGACTTCATTTTTGCAGAAGCAGTTAATGACCTTGAGCAGTACAGCCGGTTCGGCGCGGAGAGCGGACTTCCTATCCTCGCCAATATCACCGAATTCGGCATGACGCCGCTCTTTACCGTTGAGGAACTGCGCGGAGCCGGCGTGGGCATCGTACTGTATCCGCTTTCCGCCTTCCGTGCGGCCAACAAGGCAGCCCTCAACGTCTATACGCATATCCGTAAGGACGGCTCCCAAAAAGAAGTGGTCGATACCATGCAAACCCGCCAGGAATTGTATGAGAGCATCGGCTATTATGAATACGAAGAAAAACTGGACAAACTTTTCAAGCGCAAATAACTATGTCAGACAATCCAACGACTTCCCCGAAACCCAAGAAAAGCGTGGCTTTATCCGGTGTGGTGGCGGGGAATACCGCGCTTTGCACCGTGGGCAGAAGCGGCAACGACCTGCACTACCGGGGCTATGATATCCTCGATCTGGCCGAAGGCGCGCAGTTTGAGGAAGTGGCGTATCTGCTCATTCACGGGTCGCTGCCCGATAAGGCGGAGCTCGATGCCTATAAGAAAAAACTCCGGTCCCTGCGCGGGTTGCCGGAGCCATTGAAGGAGATCTTACAGCGGCTGCCATCGTCGACACATCCGATGGACGTCCTGCGCACCGCGGCGTCTGCATTGGGATGTCTGGAGCCCGAGCGGGAAGATCATAATGCAGTTGGCGCCAGAGATATTGCCGACCGGCTGCTGGCCTCTTTTCCTTCGGCGCTCCTGTACTGGTACCATTTTTCTCACAACCATAAGGCCATCGAGGTTGAAACCGACGACGATAATATAGGCGCCCATTTTTTGCACCTGCTGCATGGCAGGAAGCCATCGGCGGCCTGGCAAAAGGCGATGCAGATCTCCCTGAACCTGTATGCCGAGCATGAATTCAACGCATCGACTTTTACTGCCCGGGTGATAGCGGGTACGGGGTCGGATATGTATTCGGCGGTGACGGGCGCTATCGGCGCCTTACGCGGGCCCAAACATGGCGGCGCCAATGAGGTGGCGTATGAGATCCAAAGCCGTTATGGCTCACCGGAAGAAGCGGAACGGGATATCCGCGAGCGGCTGGGGAGAAAGGAGGTCATCATCGGGTTCGGGCATCCCGTCTATACCGTTTCGGACCCGAGAAATGTAGTGATTAAAAAGGTGGCCCGGCAGCTTTCCGCGGAGGCCGGCAATGTGTTGCTGTTCGATGTCGCCGAACGGCTGGAAACGCTGCTATGGAATGAGAAGAAAATGTTCCCCAACCTGGATTGGTTTTCCGCGGTATCCTATCATCTGATGGGGGTACCTACTTCGATGTTCACACCCCTCTTTGTCATTTCACGCGTTACCGGCTGGAGCGCCCATGTGATCGAACAACGGGAAGACGGGAAAATTATCCGGCCGGGCGCCAATTATACCGGACCCGAAAACAGGGAATTCATCCCGATCGAAAAACGATAAACATGGCTTCATACGTCTCGAATGAACGGCCGCAACCCGATAAGGTTCTGGTTGATATCGCTGATTATGTGCTGAACTACAGAATTGGAAATGATCTTGCCTGGAAAACGGCTCATTATTGTCTGCTGGATACGTTGGGCTGCGGATTCGAAGCGCTGACCTATCCGGCTTGTACCAAGCTGTTAGGGCCGATCGTCCCGGGAACGATCGTGCCGAATGGGGCCAGGGTGCCCGGAACGTCCTTTCAGCTGGATCCCGTTCAGGCCGCTTTTAACATCGGCGCTATCATTCGCTGGCTGGACTTCAACGATACGTGGCTGGCGGCCGAATGGGGGCATCCCTCCGATAACCTCGGGGGCATCCTGGCCACAGCCGACTGGCTTTCCAGGGTTGCCGTCGCCGCCGGGAAGCCTCCACTTTTGATGAAAGATGTGCTGGACGGCATGATCAGGGCGCATGAGATCCAGGGGGGGCTGGCGCTGGAAAATTCGTTCAATAAAGTCGGGCTCGATCATGTGCTGCTGGTCAAGCTCGCTACCGCCGCCGTTGCCGGAAGGCTGATCGGATTGAGCCATGAAGAGCTGATCAACGCGCTATCGCTTGTTTTTGTAGACGGTCAGGCGTTGCGCACGTACCGGCATTCACCGAATACCGGCAGTCGTAAGTCCTGGGCCGCGGGCGATGCCACCTCGCGCGGCGTCCGGCTGGCATTGATCGCAAAGACCGGCGAAATGGGTTATCCGTCGGTGCTGACCGCAAAAACCTGGGGCTTCTATGATGTTTCGTTCAAAGGACAGTCCTTCCAATTTCAGCGGGCATATGGTTCTTATGTGATGGAAAACGTGTTATTCAAGATCTCCTTCCCGGCGGAATTTCACGCCCAGACTGCCGTGGAGGCGGCTATGACCATTCATGCAAAACTGGCGGCGGGCGGGAAAACTGCGACAGATATCAAAAAACTGACCATCCGCACGCATGAGGCGGCGATCCGGATCATCGATAAAAAAGGCCCCCTGGATAATCCGGCCGATCGGGACCATTGTATCCAGTATATGGTGGCTATGCCGCTGCTATATGGGAGGCTCACGGCCGCCGATTATGAAGATCGTGTAGCGGCAGATCCGAGGATCGATGCGCTTCGCGATAAGATCGTTTGCGTGGAAGACCCCCGGTTTACAAAGGACTATCATGATCCGGAAAAACGTTCCATCGCCAATGCCCTGACGGTCGAATTTTTGGATGGAACCAGCCTGCCCGAGGTCATTGTGGAGTATCCTGTCGGCCACAAGCGCCGCCGGGAGGAAGGGATTCCCAGGCTGCTCGAAAAGTTCAGGATCAACCTGGCCCGCAAGTTCCCGGAAAAGCAACAACGGATCATCCTCGAAGGGTCACTCGACTATGACCGGCTGATCGGCACTCCGGTGCATGAGTTTGTGGACAGGATGGTCATTTAGACCGGAATGCAGTGCGGGCAAGGCCGGCCATTTATGCAGCTTCACATGACCGTTAGGGCATATCCTGCCAACGATCCGCCCAATACCACCAGTGCGGTGTTCAGCTTTGGAAATCCGAACACGACCGATGTGCTGAGTACCGTGATCAATCCGGTCTTCCAATCCGTTATGATTGCCCGGCCGAAAGTCCAGCAGACCACGAGGATAATGGCTACGGATGCCACGTTTATATGGGCAGCCGGTCCGCCGAAGGCGTGAATCCAAGTCTGCCAAAAAATCCCGCCAGTTCCTGTAAGCTTGATTTGTTATCCATTCGCTGTAACTTACCATAAATATCCGGAACATGGACAGAAGGAAATTTCTGCAACTCGGCGGCTTATCCGTGCCGTTGCTGGGAGGATTTTCAGCATTGGCAGATGCGCCGGCTTTAGGGGCAGCACCTTTGGCGGCACCGGCGAGACGGCCCGATCAAGCCGCAGACTATACCATTCATATCAAAACCGGCCTGGTTGAAGTAGGCCATCAGCAAATCCTATCCACTACCACCTATAACGGACAATTTCCCGGACCGTTGATCCGGCTTAAGGAGGGGCAGCAAGCAATCGTAGATATTTATAATGAAACCGACACTCCCGAGCAGCTGCACTGGCATGGTCAATTCCTGCCGGTGGACACCGATGGTTCTGCCGAGGAAGGCACTCCGTATATTCCGGCCCATGGGATGCGGCGGGAGACGATCAAACCCGGACCGGCCGGTTTCCGGTTCTATCATTCGCATGTAGTGGCGGGTCCAAATCTCAGCGCCGGTCAATATGCAGGACTGGTCGGGCCGGTCTATATCGAGCCCCGCGACAATCCCGGCGCCTATGACCGGGAGGAATTTCTCGTTCTCAAAGAGTTTGAGCCTTATTTCATGGTTGGCGGGGACATGGCCCAGGATTTTCTTCCGGGCATGGAGATCCCTCAACTGAAAGCGATGCAGGAAAAGGCCGAGAAAGCGCATCCGGAACGGCCAAAGGGTTATGAAGTGGGTTACAAGACCTTTACGATCAACGGGCGAAAGCTGGGGCATGGCGAGCCCGTCCGGGTAAAATATGGCGAACGGGTGCTCTTCCATATTCTCAACGGCAGCGCTTCGGAGATCCGCAGTCTTGCGCTGCCGGGCCATACGTTCAAGGTCGTCGCGCTGGACGGCAACCCGGTGCCTCGTGCGGCCGAAGTTCCCCTGCTATGGATCGGGACTGCCGAGCGCATCAGCGCCATCGTGGAAATGAAGCATCCGGGGGTGTGGGTCATGGGCGATCTGGCCGATGATGACCGGGGAAATGGAATGGGCATTGTTGTCGAATACGCGGGGCATAAGGGCAAACCGCAATGGGTTACGCCGGGAGACTACAAATGGAATTATCGGACTTTTGGGCACGTGGACCGGGCGGCGCCCGAGCCTGATGAAACGATCTCCATGTTGTTTGCAAAAGACCAGGCGGCTGCAGGCGGGTTTAATCGCTGGTCGATCAATGGGGTGGCCTTCGATATGATGAAGATGACCCCGATGTTCCATGTGACAAAGGGAAAAAGATACCGGCTTCACATGCGGAATGGTTCCGATGATATTCATCCGATGCATTTGCACCGGCATAGTTACGAGATCACGCGGATCAACGGCCAACCGACGTCCGGAATCATGAAAGATGTTACCATGCTGGGCGGGTTCCAGGAAATGGACGTGGATTTTGTGGCCGACAATCCGGGGCTTACCCTTTTTCACTGCCATATGCAGTTGCATATGGATTTTGGATTCATGGCATTGTTCGATTACGTTTAGGGCGTGGTCCGGCCTTTGAATTTTGGCTACAGAGTCCCTGGATCCGGCTACAGACAATCGTTCAAACTAATATGAAAGATAAATATCGCTGTTGGTTCTCGATCAATCCCAATAGTCTGGAGAAGACTTTTAAGAATATTGAAGAATCTTCGACTATCTATTTTAGAAGATTTATTGAAGCTGGGAATTACGGGGATGGGGTAAGAACCTTTTCGTTTCGGATATTTGTTTCGCCAAAAATAAATTATGGCGAACATCGGGATGGTATTTACAAGGGTAATCTCCAGGTTTCGGCGCATATTGACTATGAGCGATTCCAGGCTGCCACACAAGAGCAAAAGGAAATCTATATGCTGAATGCCGCACTTGTCATGCTGGAGTTTTTTCGTCAGCGAATGATAACGCCTTCAAAGTTTGATACCCGGAAAATGATCGTAGAATACGAAAGATATCTTGAAGGAAAAGGAATGCTACTATCTGAGGAAGAAAGTCATATAACAATAATAAAGCCATTTGATACCTTTAGATTCGATTTTCTTGTTACTAAATCCTGGGAAGTGAAAGACGTGGAGATTCATTTTGATTTGAGCGAAATTCAAGATTATATCAATAACAACCTAATGGGTAAAAAATTTGGAGATTCAGTTCGTTGCTTTGATTTTGGTTATGAGATGTATGACTACGCGGGAGAAATAAAGCCGTCTTTCCAAACGGCCAATCTAAGTCGATATGGCGCCAAATACAAACGCCTGCTAGTCGTCAAACAGTTCAACTATCGTCATTTTATCGGTAAGACTTTTGCTGAGCAATTTGCAATGTTGAAAGAAAAAATAGACGAATCGATAAGGGATATTTCCAGGTTGAAGAAAAAGCCTTCCAACTTTGATATTGAAAGCTTTCATTTCCATATTCGCGAGATATTAAAGAGGTATGAAGAGGAGAAATCCTGAAGAGGAACAGGATCCTTAAATCTTCACGTGTTATATCCCCTGATGCAAAAAAGCTGTCCTGAACAATGTCAAAACAGCTTATAATTACATGAAAATCAACATAATTAATCGTCCTGGCAGGACAATTCTCGAACCGGTTCACAGTTGGTCTAATGAAATTAGCAGCATTTATAAAGGTGATTATCAAACATTTATAATATTTTTTGCATCTAACCCCTTGAAGAAAAAAAAGTGAAGGAAAGGTTAAGACCACCACTGCTGTGACGGTATTTTAAAAAAATGGGGGAAGAAAATTTTTTTATATTTGTAACAAGGAAAAGAAAGTGATAAAAATATAAACAACACTATGCAAGTCAACGATTTAAAATATAACCTTATCGACAAGTTAATATCTGTCCGGGATTTAAATATTCTGCAAAAAATCAATGATCTGATCGGCAATATTGATATCGATAAACCAGTGTTCAAAGTTTCTGACGCTCAAAGGCAAATGTTGATGAAGAGTGAAGAAGACATCCACAAAGGGAATGTCATATCAGATGACGATTTAAATGCCGAGGAAGACAAATGGCTAAACGGATAGTCTGGACCAATACTGCAAAAAAAGCCAGACGCGATATACTAGAATATTGGATAAAACATAACGGCACCAACACTTACTCCAAAAAGCTCGCGAAGTTATTCAGAATCAAAGTAGCGCTGTTTCAATCAGGCCATTACTTAGGAAAGCCCACTGATTTTAAGGATGTCCGGGTTTCTTTAGTAAGTCATTTCTCGATTTTTTACAAGGTCTGGGATGAAGAAATTATTATCGTCGGAATTTGGGATAACCGCAGGAATCCAGATGACCTTCACAAGAACCTCGAAATTTAACTCTGGTAATCCTCGGCCTTTTGTAATTTAAAACCCTGTTTTTAAAAGTGGCACACAAACGAAAAGGCCAGCTTACCGTTTCCGGTGAATGGGCCAAGCATCTCCGAAAATTTTTTCGTAGGAAGTTTTGGAGGGGCGAAAGGGAAGCTGGGAAAAAATTGATCCGGCGAGAACGACAAAATCGGGAAGAGGAGGGTCAGGTGTAGAAACCATTTACAATGACTACTAAACCCTTTAAGAAAGGACCAAAGAGATTTAATGCTGTTAGGTATATGAGGGAACGGAAAAAGAGAATTGGCAACGAAACTTTTCATGTACACAACGAGCCAAATATTGACCCTTTTGAAAGAAAAAAAGGACTACCTCCAGAAAAAGTATCCGATTTCTGAATTGGGCATTTTCGGCTCCTATGCAAGGGGGGACTTTAACGAGAAGAGCGACATTGACATTCTCGTCGATTTCAATAGCAGGATTGACGGGTTTGAATATATTCGGCTCGCCCACGAATTGGAGGATACCTTTAACCAAAAGGTCGATGTCGTCTCCCGCAAAGGCATAAAACCTCAGTATTTACCTTACGTAGAGAAAAGTCTCATTCATGTCTGAGCGTAATCTATCCTTATTGCTATTGGATATTAAGGTTTCGATCGGCAAAATTTTGGAGTATACAGCAGGGATGACCTTTGATTCCTATGAGGCTGATTCAAAGACTAAGGACGCAGTAGAACGAAATTTTGAGATCATCGGCGAGGCCGCCTCACGAATTCCGGATGATTTCAAAAAGCTGCATCCCAGTGTCGAATGGCGCATCATCAAAGACTTCCGGAATTTTATCATCCACGAATATTTTGGTATCAATAATCAGATTGTCTGGGATACCATTCAATTCCGATTGCCAGATTTGTTGCAGGAGATTTCCGATCTAATTTCAGCAAGCGAATAATTCCCGTTGAACCTTTTTGTATTCGAACCCTCAATCCCCTGAAATAGAGAACCTTTTATTTTGTATCCCCCCACAAAAAAAATGAAA